>PCXC01000001.1 GCA_002796345.1 Deltaproteobacteria bacterium CG11_big_fil_rev_8_21_14_0_20_42_23
TGATTTTTGTTGAGCCTCCGAAAAAACACACCGCTCAAGGTCCGCTATCTTGAAAAAATGGGTTTTTCAGGGGGAACTACTTATCTCTGCTTCGGCCGTTGGATTTTATGGTGACAGAAATGATGAAACTCTTGATGAAAATGCGGCAGTAGGCGATCTTTTTCTTTCAGAAGTCGTGAAAAAATGGGAAGAAGCTACTGAGAAAGAAAAAAATGCAGAAATTCGAGTGGTCAATGCTAGAATGGGCATCGTGCTTTCACCAAAAGGCGGAGCCCTTTCGCTGATGCTTCCTGTGTTTCGATTGGGTTTGGGAGGAAGACTGGGAAACGGAGAACAGTTTATAAGTTGGATTGCTCTTTCCGATGTGCTTCGAGCATATCATTTTGGAGTAGAGCATGAAGAGGTGCAAGGGCCGGTTAATTTTTGCGCACCATTTCCGGAAAAAAATAAAAATTTTACAAAAATTTTGGCAAAAAAATTAAATCGCCCAGCTTTTTTTCATGTTCCATCCTTTTTAATAAAACTTTTCATAAGACAACAGGGAAAAGAATTACTGCTGGCATCCGCAAAAGTATTTCCGAAAAAATTGGAAAAAGCAGGATTTTTGTTTGAAAATCAAAAACTTCAGCAAGCTTTTGATACACTTCTCTAATTTTTTCCTGTTTTTATTTCCAAATTTCCTGTCATCTTGGGAATTTCGTAGAGACGCATTGCAATGCGTCTCTACAATTGTTCGCATTACTACAGGCAAAATGAGAATTGCCAGAGGAGATCCCGCATCCAGTGCGGGATGACAGAGAGTTGATTGAATGACACGGGACCGATTTAATCAGCGATCAAATAAAACTATCGACTGATGTTGGTGATTCCACCCATGAAAGGTTGAAGTACTTTGGGAATGAGGATACTTCCGTCTGCTTGTTGGTGGTTTTCAAGTAAGCCGATCAACGCGCGGCTGATGGCGATGGCGGTGCCGTTCAACATGTGAACGAATTCAGTTTTTTTGCTGCCTTCGGGGCGATAGCGAATTTTCAAACGGCGAGATTGGTAGTCGGTGCAGTTGGAAGTGGAAGTGACTTCTCCCCATTCACCTTTTTCTCCGCGGCCAGGCATCCAGGCTTCTAAATCAAACTTGCGATAAGCAGGTCCACCTAAATCACCGGTGCAAATATCCAAAACACGATATGGAATTTCCAAAGCCTGAAAAATTTCTTCTTCCAACGCCAAAAATTCATCATGGATTTTTTCAGATTCAGTTTGGCTGCAGAAGGCAAACATTTCAATTTTGGTAAACTGATGGACGCGGTAAAGGCCTTTGGATTCTTTGCCAGCTGCACCAGCTTCAGTGCGGAAGCAATGTGAAACGCCCACATAACGCAGGGGCAAGTTTGCTTCTTCTAAAATTTTGTCTGAAAGATAACCGCCCAAAGTGATTTCGGCTGTTCCAATGAGGCAGAGGTCTGTGTTGGCAATAGAGTAGACTTGGGTTTCTTCACCACGAGGATTGAAGCCAATGCCTTCCAAAATGCTTTCGCGAGCTAAATCGGGAGTGATAAAAGGCGTGAAGCCTTTTTTATGAAGAAGCTGAAGGGCAAATTGAATGAGGGCAAACTCAAGCAGTGCCGCTTCGTTTTTGAGGTAGTAAAATTTTTGTCCACTGACTTTTGCGCCAGCTTCGAAATCGATGAGGTCTAATTTTTCGCCAAGTTGCACATGGTCTAAAGGCTTGAGCGAAAACTGTGGAATTTTTCCCACCGTGCGAAGTTCTTTGCTTTCAAATTCCGTTTTTCCGCGCGGTGAATCTGGGTGAGTCATGTTGGGAATGGCGCGAGCAAGTTCGAAGAGTTTGGCTTCGATGTCTTGAAACTGTTCGTTCAAGTCTTTTTCTTGCTGCTTGAGGTCTTTTCCTCTTGCAACAAACTGAGCGCGTTTTTCTGCTTCCAGTTTGGTTTTCATGGCGCCAGCAATCACATTTTGCTCTTGGCGAATGCCCTCTAAAGATTGCATGATGGCACGACGCTGAGCGTCCTGCTGAAGAAAAAGGTCGAAGTTGATGTGGCGAACATTTCTCTCGAGGCAGTTTTGCTTCACGGCTTCAATGTTTTCACGGATAAACTTCAAATCGAGCATACAACGATCCTTTATTTCCCTTTGTTGAGCTCTTCTTCAATAATCTGTTTGAAGTTTTGGTAAGGCTGAGCCCCAGAAAGCATAATTCCATTGATGAAGAAGGCTGGTGTGCCGTTAACTCCAGCTTTGATGCCTTCTTGCTGTTCATCTTGAACTTGTTTTGCATATTTTCCGCTGTCGAGGCAAGTGTTGAAATTTTCAGTATCGAGCTCGAGGCGTTTGGCATATTCTTTTAAGTTATCCACTTTCAAATTGGCGCGGTTGTTAAACAGTATTTTGTTGCACTCGAAATATTTGCCTTGTTCATCCGCGCAGTGGCAAGCTTCATGCGCTTTTGGTGCATCTTTGTGCATATAAAGAGGGAAATCTTTGAAGACGTAGTGAATCTTGTCTTTATATTCATCCAAAAGTTTCCAAATGGTTGGTCTTACTTGTTGGCAGTAAGGGCATTGGTAGTCAGACCATTCCACAATTGTGATGGGCGCATCTTTTGGCCCAAGCGATGGCGAGTTGCCCACATCAATTTTCACGCGGGGAGTTTCTAGGTTTGAGCTTACTTGAGTAGTGTCTTTCAAGCTTTGAATATGCGCGCGAAGGAGTTGAGATTTTTGGTTTTCAACCACATACTGCTGGATGTTGCTTTTCATTTCTTCAAAGGCCGGCATGTTGGGTTGCTTGCGGCTATTGTAAAGAGAAAGCAGCTCTTCTTCAGTTGGCATTTTTACTTTTGCGTCAACTTCTTCGGCAAGATAAGCATCTACCGTTTTGCCAGCTTTTTTTGCCGCCATTTCGAGGAGTTTTTTGTTGATGAGGTCGTTTAAAACGCCTTTGCGGATTTGGTAGGTTTTAAGTTCAACTTCTTGAAGTTCGCTTTTGGCAGCTTCATCCAGTTCATTGAGGCTGATGCTGATATCACCCACTTTTGCTACGGTAGGATTACTTCCAGTTCCGCAAGCAGTAAGGGCAAAAACAAGCATAAGAGATAAAAAAAACGTTTTCATAAGGTATTCCTTCCGATTTGTGGTGATTCCAGCGAAAAATTATGGAAAGGGAGAATAAACGAAGCGCTACGCCGATGCAAACCTTTTTCACTCCTTCAAGAAAAGCTTCAAAAAACCCGCAACTTTTTTGAGAGGTGTTCGATAAGCCTGTAGATGCCTGAAGCGTTTTGCTTTGGGGATGATGAAAAAATATAGGAGAAAGTGATGATATCACCAGTAAATCCAGCAAGCATGTTTGCGAACCGTCTTTTGGCGGTGGGAATTCTTCCAAATTTTGACGGTACTGGTGGACAAGTGACAGCCGAGTGTTTTCGGCCCTCGTTGGTAACTCATCTCAATTATCTAAATGCTCTAACAACAGGTGCGGATCGTATATCTGGTCCCCGCTTGTTTCAGAAGTCTGTTGTTGAGGGAAATTCTATGGACGCTTCCAGTCTTTGCCCCAGGACTGTTGAAAGATCATGGGTTGTTTACTTAAATGCTGTGGAAGAGGGAGAAGAAAATGTTGCAGCGGTGTTTGATGGTTATGTTGAAAGTTTGATTAGGTATTTAGAAGGCGCCGATGCTGAAAACCTTGTTGTTCAGGCAGATCATCGATGGACTGGCGATGCTGCAGCGCTTCGTTTTCAACATCAGATTGATACGCGATCTAAGGATTTTTCAGGAATAGATTTTCAAGACATTCCAGCACACAGTTTAGAAGCTGCTCTCACTCAATTTCCAAAGCTCTTTGTGTTTGCTAATCTGCAACGTGCCAATTTGAAAGCTGCCGATCTATTTAGTGCTGATCTGACAGGTGCTAACACAGAAGGCGCCATTGGTTTAAATCTCTAAAACAGAACAATGCTTTCAGGGTGAAGCTGTGCAGTGAGTGGTGTTGCCTCATTTTTAGGCAGCTTCCCAAAAAGTGCCTGGCACTTTCTGGGAAGTGTGCCATGTTTTTCTTCCAAAAAACCACGCAACTTTTTCACGGAAGTGCCGATAAATAAAGAGCTATGCGGGGAGACTCTCAACAACTAAAAAAACGTGTGATTTTGGGCTTTTTTGCCCTTTTTCTTCTTTTTGGGCAGAATGCGGCTTTGGCCCAGAATGCTCGCCTTGATACCTTTTTGCAGGAAAAGCTCTCCCATCGCCAGTTTGCCGCTGTTAGGGCTCAGAAGCTCGCTTCTGAACGTGCGACAAAATCTTCTCAAATGCCAGCCGAAAAGTCTTTGCTGGTTTTCATCAAAACCACTGACCTCGAAGCTAGCACCGAAGGCGTTACTGATGCTGGCGGTGTAGTTCGTGTGACTATTGGCGACAGCTTGTTTACGGCTGAAGTGAGCCTTTCGGCCTTGGCCAGCCTTTCGGAACGCGATGAGATTGTCTACATCGAGGCGGGCAGCAACATGAACTCCTTCGATATTGTCGCCAACGCCGAAATCAATGCCGAGCAAGTGCAGACGGGAAATGTGCTGAAGACGCCTTTCACCGGAACAGGCGTGATTGTTGGTGTTGTGGATACCGGTATTGATTTCCACCACGAAGACTTCAACGATGATCTAGGGAACACGCGCATCATTTCCATTTGGGATCAACGTGCCGCTGGAGGAAACACGCCGCGCGAGTTAGTGCGTTCCTACGGCAGAGAATGTTTGGCCGATGAAATTGAACGTGATGCGTGTCCACTGATTGATGATGTTGGCCATGGAACGCACGTTGCGGGAATTGCCGCTGCAAACAGTGATGAGTATAATGGCGTGGCTCCCGATGCCAATATTGTGATGGTGCGTTTCAATGCTCAAAAAGAACAAAGTAATGGATACGCCACTCCGCTTTATTCCACCAATATTTGTGAAGCTATTTCCTATATTTTTGCAAAAGCAGATGCCTTGGGCAAGCCGGCGGTGGTGAATTTAAGCCTTGGCTCGCATTTGGGGGCACACGATGGCTCATCACTTTTTGAACAGTGCATCGATAGCTTGGTGGCGGATAAACCGGGAAGGGCTGTGGTGGCTGCAGCTGGGAATGAACACCCAACTCAAACTGGTGACACTGGAATTCATACACGTTTGAACTTGAATAATAATGCGCTGGCTTCAAATTTTCATATTTCAAAAAAAGTGAATGATCAGTTTTATTATATTGATGCCTGGGCCACAACAGGTTCTGATTTTACGCTGCGCTTGGCCTTGCACAACGGAAGCTTGAGCAGCACTTCGTTGCAAGAAGTAACAGAAGAAATTCGCATTGGTGAAAAACGCGAAGGAAGTTTTGATAACGGTCGCATTCGCTTCCAAGTGAACGCCAGCCAACTGGTGCATCCGTTGAATCAAAAAGTTCATATCGGCATTAGCCTCTATCTTTCCGAACAGATTACAGATTTCAATCAATACAGTTTCGATCTCATTGCAAAAGGTCATGGCCAGATTGACGCGTGGCTTTATCCCGATGCTCCTGCAGATTCGATAAGCTTTACAAATAAAAATGGAAAAGTGGGAAATGTTGATTGGACCTACGTTTCCGGTGATAAACAAATGAGTATTGCCATTCCAGCAACCGCGAAAAACGTGATTGCAGTTGGAGCTTATTCCAGCAGAACGAATTGGATTACCAGATCCAATGAAAAGAAAGCTATTCGCGAAACGTTTGGCAGCATTCTTTCGTTTTCAAGCAGAGGTCCATCGGCAAATGAATCTGAAATTGGAATGAAGCCAGAGATTACTGCACCTGGCGCAATGATTGCTTCGGCACTTTCCAAAGATGCAAACATTGATGAAGTGTTTATCACTGAAGATGGAAAACATTCGCTTCAAGCGGGAACCAGCATGGCAGCGCCATTTGTGAGCGGTGCTATTGCTTTATTGTTCGAGGCAAATCCAGAATTGAGTTTTCAAGATGTAGAAGAAGCCATTGTCAAATCTGCTTATCAAGATGAAGAAGTGGGAGCAGTTCCCAACGCAACGTGGGGATATGGAAAACTTGATGTGCTTAAAGCAGTTGAGATTGCATCAAACATCACTCCTTCGCAAAACGGCATTGTGCCTTTATCTGATGGCAGCAATGGATCGTGTTCACTTGTAACAAACACGCCTCAAACTATTTTTCCTTCGTTACTTTTCATTTCACTTTTTGTTCCGTTGATTGTTGTGAGAAAATCTTTTTCAGTGTGATCTCTTCTTTGTCATCCTCGCGCTTGCCTGCCTTTGGCAGGAAGCTAGCAATTCTTTGTCATCCTGAACAAAGTGAAGGATCTCCTCTAACAATTGAACGAGGAGATTGCCACAGTCGCTACGCTCCTTCGCAATGACAGAGAATTGTGGATTGTATCTTGAAGTGAAGTTGAATTTGGAAGAGAAAGAAAAGAGAGGAAGTGATGGCGTAAAGTGGATAGGTC
>PCXC01000002.1 GCA_002796345.1 Deltaproteobacteria bacterium CG11_big_fil_rev_8_21_14_0_20_42_23
AAACGCCCTTTTTTCAACAACACCAAACCGTAAACCACTCTCATTACTCACTTCGATGTGCTCATGGAGGGTTTTTCAGGGGGGACGATGTAGGCTCTTTCCCGTACCGCTCGCGAATAACGCTTTCAAATTTTTTTGACTCAGAACTTCCCTTAAGCCAAAGAGTAGCACTATACACTGGGGATTTTCTATTGGTTAAAAAACGTCTGATAAATTCGATATCTCCTGTGGTCCATGAGGAATTACTAATAAGAGGAAATTCTAAATCTTCTCTTTCCATTTGTTCCATGAGTCTAACTGATTCGTCAGCATAAGGAGTAAGGCATAAATAATCTATTTTTAAATTCTTTAGACGCTTTATATCTTCAGACGAAAGCTTAAGATCACTCCTTAGATACATGGGCACCATTTCGATATTTCTATTTTTCGAGTCTTTCATTAAATCAACAAAAGTGTCCTCCTGATTTTTTGAAAAAACCGCATATGGGTTTACAATCAAAACCCCACGGCCACTTGGAAAATGTTTTTTAATAAACCCTAATGTTGATTCCACAGAATATTTCATTGACTCGCCAGTTGTATAAATGAGCGATCCCATTTTTGCTAAATCTGCATGCCCTGCTCCAGCAAAAAAACCCAACATCTTATTTTCCTTAGCAACCTTCGAAACAAGCAAGGCTTCGTGACTGGTAGGAAAACCAATCAAGGCAACAACTCCCTGTGACACAAGGTAGTTGGCACTTCTCATAGCACCTAACTGCGAACTATCCCAAACATGATTGGTAATAAGAACCTCATTCAAAGTTCTTTCCTTTAAAGTAGTTTGCATTCCTGTATCAAACCCCATAAAAAAAAGTTCTTGGTTTTTTCCAGGCAACACCGCATCAGATGAGCCGTATCCTATCTTCCCTAAATCTTGAGAGTTAGCGACACCGGAAAACAAAACCAAGAAAAGAGAAATTAAAACAATATAAACTTTTTTCTGCATATGCTCTTTATCCTTTATTACAATTCGCTTAATATCCTTTTAAGACTCCGAAGAAATTAAAATTTTTTTTGAAATATTGCTTTCACTGGTATTGTATATTCCAGTTCTTCATTAAGTGTTCGATTGCATTATCCACAGCAGTGAATGACATTTCATTTCTTCCCGAAATTTGAAAAAGAGCATATCCTGGCAAATTAGAATAATTTGGATATCCAGAAAGATAATCTCCTTTTTTAACAAACACATACATATCAACCAATGCTACACTGTTCATTTTTGTTGGTTGCGTAACCATCTGAACTATCCCGCCATCTCCAATCTGCAACAAATATAGTAATGCCGTATCATTCCGGGTTTTCATCAGATATAATTCTGAGTCCAAACCACAAAGTTCTGCCAATACTGCTTTGATTAAGTCAACGCCAGTGGATGTAGAAATTAACCCATGCACTAACCCACCTCCACCAAGCCTTAATCCAATATCAAGCAGGATAATTCTTTTTCCATCATACTTAAATTCAAAATGTGCCATACCTGATTCTAATCCAATAATACTTGCAATTTCGATAGCCGCGCTTGCCAGCTTTGCAGAAAGTTCCTTTTCTATTCGAGGCGGCGAACAATAGGAAATTTCCTCAAAATATGGTGGTTTCATCTTTGTCTTTTCACAGATGCCCATACATTTTATTCCCTTTTCATTCGCAAAAATCTCTACACTAAACTCAGCCCCTTCAATAAATTCTTCTATGAGAAGAGTACGTTTAAGATCATGACCTTCACTTAATTGGGAATAAAATTTTGTATCAGATGATAATCTTTCCAATACCGATAGACTTCGCGAAATAGCCGGGAGAAAGTCTTCTTCAGAACTTACAAGTTCAACTCCAATGCTAAGACGCCCATGAAGTGGCTTTATGATTTTTTTGTTTGATTGAACATGAGCTTGATACTGGCAACCTTCAGTGTAAATTTCGAACTGAGGATTATATGGCGTGTGCGCAAGCAAATTTCTCAGCCTCAGCTTATTCTTACATGTCACCATAGTATTCTCTGAATAAAATCTTGCAGGCGATTTAAAGTGGAGATTCAATTTTCTAACAAGAGGCAGCAACGCTTCTTTAAGTGCCCAAAATACAAGCGTTTGATCTCTTGGAAGAGATTCTTCGATTATGGAAAGGATTATATCAAACTCAAAACTTTGAACAGTTTGTGTTAAATCAGCAGGAATTGTTTTTGGGAAATCGTGCTCACTCGTAATAAAAAGTACTTTGAAACCCAATTCATGGGCTGCACGAAAAGCATGTTCAAAACTCGAATTAACTCCAACAAATACTATCCACATATTTTTTCCCTTAATAAGAATGACTTATCCGAAACAAGTTCCAATTGCTCTTTTTGAAATAAAGAAAGAAAATTCTCGTGTGAGTCAAAGTTATGAGTAAATTGCTCACTCTCCATAACAGAGTTTTTTGTAAGGGGAACAGAGAGGTTAAATATACGCGTATAATTTGAAGAAAGTTCTTGATTCATTGAATCTGATAAATATATGCCAGGGCCCAAACGAACCATGGTTGAAGTAAAGCAACCAGCGGTCATAATACTTTTCAGTTGCGTCTTTTTTGAAACACGACAGTTTGGAAATACCCAAGAAAAATAATCCGGAAAACTAAGTAAATATATTGCTGAAATAAGCTCAAAATCCTCATCACTCAAACAAACAGGTGCATACTTATTAAAATTATCTGTCTCAGGAGTAGTTGTTGGATTCCAAATGGGCAAACCTATAATCAGTGGTTCAATAAAATTACGATAATGACCTATTAATTTATTTCCGTGGATAATTGTTGATAGAATATCTGACTCAAGATGCGGAGAAAGACCAAGCATAACTCCCAAACCTACCTGTAAACCAGATCGAATCGCATGTTCCTGAGACTTCATCCTGTAGAGATAACCATCTCCCTTTGAATCAACACAAAGCTCTTCTGTAAGCCCTTTTGCCTTTGGACCAGAGGTGATATGCTCGTAGTACGTATTTCTGTCATACGTTTCCTGCCAAGTAAAAATTGCATCCAAACCACTCTTCATTAAACGTGCATAATATGTCTCTGGCAGTGGAGTGAGGCAAATTGACAGACGGGCATCTTGATTAATACCTAAAAGTGTCTTTTTTACTGAAGATACCATTGTCGGCAATTCAGAACGAATCAAACCAAGATCATCTCCGGCAGCAAGCTCAAAATGCGTAAAACCCATCTCAGCAAGCAACTTCGTCTCTTTGAGTAAGGCTTCTTCAGAGATACGAAGTCGAATCATTTTAAAATTATCTTTTCGCCAACCACAGAATTTACAATTACTGGAACAAAACGAACTCATTTCAATCGGAACCATCGCAGCAACTTTATTAGCAAATAATTTTTTTCTTAATTTTCGCGATGTCTCTAAAACTATATGGCGCATTTCAGAATCAGGATAATTTCTAATAAAATGAAGCAGAAGAGAAGCGCTTTCAACACTAAGAGGTAAGTTTGTTTTCAATCTCTCCTCTAATATTGTTTGAACAATACTGCTGATTCTTTTATCAAATTTCAGATGCTCTTCAATAGAAGCTCTAGCAACTTCAAAGATTGACTTGTAAAAGTGTTCATCAATAGAAGGAACAGACGTACTGATTATTGTATCAGATGACTTGGGTATAATACTGGATTCCAAAAGACTCAAAACAGCCCTCTCATTTTCTCAGCATCCCCCGATTTTGGACTCTATCGCAAATGAGGAGGGAGCGTTGCACTGAACCGCCACACTGTCAATCACTTGATTTTCCCCCACAATATAACGCACTTTGCACGCCAAGAAAGAAGATGCCAGCAACTACTTGTTTTATTAGGCTTTCCGAACACCCTCACCCCTCCACCACCAACGTCACCGGCCCGTCGTTGGTGAGAGCCACTTTCATGTCGGCGCCGAATATTCCTTCGGCAACGTGCACGCCAAGTTTTCGTAACTCTGCGCAAAACACATCGCACAATGCTTTTGCTTTTTCGGGTTCTTCAGCTTGTTCAAACGAAGGACGCCTCCCCTTTTTTCCATCAGCTGCAAGCGTAAACTGAGACACCACCAGCATTTCATGGCCAAGGTCCAAAGCTGAAAAGTGAAATTTTCCCTCTTCGTTTTCAAACACACGAAGCTCGGCACATTTTTTTGCCAGATATTCTGCCTGCGTTTGCGTATCACCCTTCATCACGCACACAAACAGCAGTAAGCCTTTGCCAATGCTGGAAATCGTTTTACCGTCCACGTTTACAGAAGCTTCTAACACTCGCTGAATCAAAACTTTCATCCTTCCGCTGCTAGAGGATGGAAAAGAAAAAGACAAGACTGAAGGTGAAGTGTCGATTGAACCATCGCACCATCGCCCTATTGCCCCAAAGATTAAACCCTTGATCTTCTTTTCTAAACCTTGCATGAGTAAAAACCAGCAAGAAAGGAGTGCTAATGTATAAAGGGAAAAATATTGTCGTCTACGATCTCGAAACCAAACATACCTTTGATGAAGTTGGCGGTGGACGTGATGCCGTTGAAAAGCTTGGCATTTCTGTGCTTGGCGCCTACGACTACGTCACCGATGAATTTTTAATGTTCGAAGAAAAAGAATTAGATCAATTTGAAAAACGCCTTCAAGACAAGCCGCTACTTGTCGGCTTCAACAACAAAAAATTCGACACTCCCGTGTTGCAACCTTACATGCGCTTCGATTTAAAAGTGATTCCCGAATTTGACATCTTAGAAGAACTTGCAAAAATTCTTGGCCACCGTGTAAGCCTTGACAGCGTTGCATCTGCCACACTTGGAAAAACAAAAATCGGTCACGGTCTCGATGCCATTCGCTATTACCGAAATGGCGAAATGGACAAACTGAAAAAATATTGTCTCGAGGATGTGAACATCACAAAACAAGTATACGAATACGGCGCAGAAAAAAGTGAACTTTTCTATACGCCAAAATTTGGCACCGGAAAATCTCGCGTAGAAGTCATCTGGACCATCGCACATCCTGAAGAAGGCAGCGAAGCCAGTTTACAGCAAAGTTTGTTTTAACTTCTGCAGCTTAAAATTTGAAAAGGGAAATTGTATGAATACATTTTATGATGCCATTGTCATTGGAGGTGGAGCGGCAGGAAGCCAAGCTGCAAGCTTTCTTGCCGAACATAACTGGAAAACATTATTGGTAGAAAAAAGTTTGAAAGAAAGTTTTTTGGGAAGTCACAAAACCTTAAAATTCTACAATAGTTTTCCACAACACATCAGCGGTTACGATTTTTTGCAAAAAGTGTATGAAAAAGCAAAGCAAGCTGGACTTGAACAATTAGACTGCAGCGCTCAAGAGCTTAAAATTGATGCAAACCAATTCACGCTTGGCACCGAGCGCGGACCGCAACATGCGAAATGTGTTATTGTTGCAAGTGGCGTCACCCACAAAGGCAGCTTCGTCGAAGGTGAAAAAGATTTTCTGGGCGCTGGCGTTTTTTACACCATCATCAGTGGCGCAAGTGCAGCAAAAGGCAAAACCATTGCCGTCGTTGGAAAAAATGAAGAGGCTGCAAACACAGCACTGGAGCTTACGCGAGGAGCGCGAAAAATATTTTTCGTTATTCCATCTTCAAAACTAGATGTCTCGGAAGAGATGCAGCAACAACTTACACAAAGTTCAAAAATTGAACTTCTTTTTTCAAGCAGCCCCAAAAAAATTGAGGGAAATGAAGAAGTGCAAAAACTTATCATCTTAAATCAAGGTGCTGAAAAAGAACTTGAAGTAAGCGCTGTGTTTCCAGTTGGATCTAGCTTTGAAGCCAAAACAGATTATTTGGGCTCCACCCTTCAAAAAAGCGAAAAGGGAACTTTGCTGGTTGATGAAAATTTTTCCAGCTCACTGTCAGGTGTGTTTGCTTGCGGAGATGTTTTGTGCGGCACACCACAAATTCCCAGCATCGCCATGGCACAAGGCTTAGTCGCTGGAATCAATGCCCATCAATATTTGCTGTCGTTGTGAAAAACTACCGTGCCATTTTTTTTGATTTTGATGGTGTCATTACCAACACCGAGCCCGTGCACTTTGAAGCATGGAAAGAAGTATTAGCAGCAGAAAAAATCTGCTTAAGCCACGAAGAATTTTCTGAACATTACGTTGGCATCAACGATCGCGATCTTGTGGAAAAAACTTCCAACATTCATCAGCGCACATTTTCACCTTCCGAAAAAGAAAACCTCATCACGGCAAAGGTAAATTTGAGCATCAGCATTTTGCGCAAAAATGGCATTCCTCTTTTCGATGGCATTAAAGAAACGTTAGCAACACTTTCGCAATCGAAAAAACTGTGCATTGTAACCGGTTGTCATCGAAAGGAACTGGAACTTATTTTAGAGAGCACAGGCATCAACTCTTCTTTTCAGTTTTGGATTCCATCAGATTTAGTCACTCACGGCAAACCTCATCCAGAAGGCTATCAGCTGGCATTTGAAAAAATGAAATCTCTTTGCAAGTGGGAACCTGAACTCAAAAAAGAAGAATGCTTAGTGATTGAAGATTCAATCAATGGAGTAAAAGCTGCAAAAAAAGCTGGCTTTCCATGTTTGGGTGTTACTACCTCGTCTTCAAAAGAAGAGTTACACGAAGCTGACATGCATGCCAAAAGTGTGTTGGAGTTTTTTCAACATCATTGAGGTACACCCATCACTATTGTCGCTCCTAAATCTTCCCACACTGATCTGACCCCAGTTTCCTGGACAGTTGGCTAAGCGGCAAGGCTGATTAAGTTTTCATA
>PCXC01000003.1 GCA_002796345.1 Deltaproteobacteria bacterium CG11_big_fil_rev_8_21_14_0_20_42_23
CGAATACGCTCATATTGAGCTTTTGTAAGTTCCATCCCTCCCACATCTCACTTTATCTCTTCTTTGTCAATTAGTGTTAACACGCCCTAGATTTGAAGTGAAAGCCATACGTAATCCAAGGTATGGTAATCTTACTTTTTCCGCTCAACATTTTCTTGGAAGCATAAATTGTGTGAAGATGGAGTGGAATTTTTCGCCTGATGATGAGGGTTATGGGCTGGACGGTGGAGATACTGAAATAACTGCAATCGTGGGAGTGCTCTTATCTTCTCTTAATCATGTTCATAATCATGAAGGAAATCATTCAGTGGGAAGCGACTTAGCACTTGCAGGTTTAAGGGCGAGGTTGCAAGTTCTCTTAAGCAGAAATGAGGAGCGGCTTCCCTTGCAAGACTTGTTAAGTTTCGCAAGCCTTTTTGTTAACCCTAATATTGATGAGATTATCCTGGAAGCTGCAGATGCAAGAACAGAGAAAGGAGTAAATGTTCCACTTATCATGCTTATGGGTATGATGATTCCTCAGTTTGGAACACAAAGTGCAAATATAACAAGAGGGGCTGAAGTGATTTTGAGACCTGAAACCGGTGGTGTGGTATATATTGGAAATTATGGTTCTGGTGCTAGGGTTTCTATTGAGGACGCACATATACCGAGATTAACTGGGGCTCTTTTAAAAGCACTTAAAGATCAGCATGCTCGCACATATCCTGTTTTTCCTTTACAACTTCATCAAGTGTAGAAGGTAGATTAATATCTACTCCTCAAGCCAAGCTGAGATGAGTTCTTTTATTTTGCTTTGATATTTTACTCCGTTGCTCTGAGCCTTTATTTTGAAGGCGTTGAGGACGTCTTGATCTATGCGGAGGCTGATGAGTTTTGTTTTTCCACTTTGTTTTTTTCCTTGAAGCAATCGAAAACTTTCTAGAAATTCTAAGCGTTGTTCAATCGTCAATTGTTTGCAGTATTCCAAATATTCTAGGGTGAAGTATTGTACGGGTCTCATTTTTTCCTCCGAATGCTTTCAAGAGCTTTGATATCTTCTTTATCTTGCGTGCGTCCACTTTTTTTCTTCATGCTAATTAATTCACTGATACTTGCTACTTTTACTTCGTGGTTTTGAAAGTGGATTTTTTCAGTTTTCATTTTTTGAAGATCATGGGTGATAATGATGTCGAGAAGTTCGATTGGATTTTTAGGATTATAAAAAGACCAAGCAACAAGGTTTTTGTTTTTTATATATTCTTCTCGAAAATCAAAAATTTGTTGCGCATCAACTGGCAATTTTGGTGCAAGACCAAAAGCAAGAAGTGCTTTTTCAAGTGCAACATAGTCTTTTTTTGAGCTGCGAATCACAATGTCGACATCGATGGTACCTCGAACAGCACCATGAAGTGAAAGGGCATAACCACCCACGAGAGCGTAGTCGATTTTTTTCTTTTTGAGGGCTTCAGTAATGCGTAAAAGAAACATATATACATTGTATATACAAATAGAGAAATGTCAATGAGTATAATATTTCTGGTTTTTCCCTCTCCCAGCTTGCTTTTTTTGAAAGAAGCCTCATATTCCACCTTACCGTTTAAGGGAGGAATATATGCGTTTTGACCGACTTACCGTAAAAGCTCAAGAGGCCGTTCAGGCAGCGCAAGATTTAGCTGGAAAGCGAAATCAGCAGCAGATTTTTCCAGCCCATCTTTTGCTGAGTCTCATCGATCAAGAAGAAGGTCTGGTGCCGGCCATCCTGAAAAAAATTGGGGCGAACGTTTCTTTGATTCGCAGCGAACTCCAAGCTTCGCTTGAGAAAGTTCCCCAAGTGAGTGGGGCAAATACAGGCCAAGTCTATATTTCATCAGAGTTGAAATCAGCTTTTGATGCGGCCTTTAAAGAAGCCAGCGACATGCAAGACGAATATGTTGCGAGCGAACATTTGCTCCTCGGTATTTTGGAAACAAAACAATGTGCCGAAAAACCTCTTCTCGAAAAAAATGGCGTGAATAAAAAAGTGGTGCAAAAAGTCTTGCAAGAACTTCGTGGTGCGCATCGTGTTACAGATCAAGAACCCGAAGGAAAATACCAAGCACTCAAAAAATATGGCCGTGATCTTACCGAGCTTGCACGCCAAGGAAAGCTTGATCCTGTAATTGGACGCGATGAAGAAGTTCGCCGAGTCATTCATGTGCTTTCCAGACGCACCAAAAATAATCCGGTGCTCATTGGTGAACCTGGTGTTGGGAAAACCGCTATTGTAGAAGGTTTGGCGCAGCGAGTAGTGAAAGGTGATGTTCCTGAAACGTTGAAAGAGAAACAAGTGATTGTGCTTGATCTTGCTTCGCTTGTAGCTGGTGCAAAATACAGAGGCGAGTTTGAAGAACGATTGAAAGCCGTTTTGAAAGAAGTGAGCACTTCAAATGGTGCGGTGATTTTATTTATAGACGAACTGCATACTTTGGTTGGAGCTGGAAAAACTGAAGGTGCCATGGATGCTTCTAATATGTTAAAGCCAGCCTTAGCTCGTGGTGAACTGAGATGTATTGGAGCAACCACACTTAACGAATATCGAAAGTATATTGAAAAAGATTCAGCTCTGGAAAGACGCTTCCAGCAAGTCTTTGTGGGCGAGCCATCTGTGGATGATACCATTTCCATTTTGCGTGGCTTGAAAGAAAAATATGAAGTGTATCATGGAGTGCGCATTCAAGACAGCGCAATTATAGCTGCAGCAACACTTTCAGACCGATATATTGCTGACAGATTTCTTCCCGATAAAGCCATCGACCTTATTGATGAAGCTGCAAGTAAGCTTCGCATCGAGGTAGAATCAATGCCAACAGAAATTGACGAAATTGAACGTGGTATTGTTCAACGTCAAATTGAGTGTGAAGCGCTTCGGAAAGAAAGTGACAAAGCAAGTGAAGACCGTCTCAAAAAACTAGAGCGCGAAGTAGCTGAACTGCAGGAAACATCTTCAACGCTTAAAGTTCATTGGCAAGAAGAGAAAAAACATATTGCTCAGATTCGAAAACTAAAAAGTGAAATTGAACAGGCTAAACACGATCAAGAAAAAGCTGAACGTGAAGGAGATTTGCAAACTGCGGCTGAATTAAAATACGGAATTATTTTAGAGCTCAATAAAAAATTAGAATTAGAACAGGCAAAACTAGATGAGCTTCAAGATGAGAAAAAAATGCTCACGGAAGATGTTTCCGCGGATGACATTGCCGATATTGTTTCTCGTTGGACAGGTGTTCCTGTTGACAATTTACTTTCCGGTGAAAAAGAAAAACTCATTCACATGGAAGACACGCTGCACAAAAAAGTGATTGGCCAAGATGAAGCCATTCAGAAAGTTGCTGCAGCTGTAAGAAGAGCGCGCGCTGGTTTGCAAGACCCGCATCGTCCCATTGGTTCGTTTGTTTTTATGGGTCCAACAGGTGTGGGAAAGACAGAGACAGCAAGGGCTTTAGCCGATTTCCTTTTCAACGATGAACGCGCAATGGTGCGCATTGATATGAGTGAGTTCATGGAAAAGCATTCTGTTTCACGTCTCATTGGTGCGCCTCCCGGATATGTTGGTTACGAAGAGGGTGGATATTTAACTGAAGCTATTCGCAGAAGACCTTATTCCGTGATCTTGTTTGATGAAATTGAAAAAGCGCATCCAGATGTCTTCAATTTATTTCTGCAAATTCTTGATGATGGCAGGCTCACTGATGGCCAAGGAAGAACGGTTAACTTCACCAACACTGTTCTCATCATGACTTCAAATGTGGGAAGTCAATATATCACTGAATCAGCGGGCGATGATGAATCTGTGACAGAAAAAGTGCTTGATGCGATGAAGCAACAGTTTAGACCTGAGTTTATCAACCGCATTGACGACATCATTGTTTTTCACAGTTTAAAAAAGGAACAAATTAAGGCCATTGTAGATATTCAACTCCAAAAATTGAAACAACGTCTTGCTGACAGAAAACTGCATTTAGAGCTTTCTGAAGAGGCAAAGGATTTTCTAGCTGAACATGGCTGGGACCCTGTTTATGGGGCTCGCCCGCTTAAGAGAGTTATTCAAAAATATGTGCAAGATCCATTGTCACTAGCTTTGCTTGAAGGAAAATATAAAGATGGCGACAAAATCAAAGTAGGATTTAAAGATAAGGCTTTAAGCTTTGAATAGTTTTTGGGAGAAAATTTATTTTAAAGCTTGAACTTCTGATGGTTTTTCTTTTTGGAAAATAACTTCGCCAGGTTTTGTAAAGCCAAGTTCGGTACGGATAACCATTTCAAGGTTTTTTGGATCTTTTAAAATAATTTGTTCCTCTTCGAGCTCTTTTACTTTTGCTTCCAGCTTTTTTTCTTTTAGCTGGAGTTCATTTTTTATATTTTTGAGACGCTCAAGTTGCAAAATGCCTTGATCACCAAATACACTCAACCAAAGAAAAACAGCAATCCCAAGACTAAGAAAGAAACGGAAGGGAGTAAAAAAAACTGCAATTATTTTCTTCAGTATTTTCATGTTGTAAAAAGATTCGCCTGATTTTTTTGATGAGGCATTCTTTTCCCAAAATATTTGAAAGCTTCTTCGGTTGCAACTCGTCCTCGCGGAGTTCTGTTGATAAATCCACACTGAATCAAAAACGGTTCATAAACATCTTCGATGGTTTCTCTTTCTTCACTAATTGCAGAGGAAAGAGTGTCAATGCCAACAGGTCCACCTTTGAATAAGTTGATAATGGTGAGCATGATTTTATGGTCCATGTGATCGAAACCTTTTTCATCCACTTCAAATAACTTCAACGCATTGTGGGCAACATCTTGATTGATAATGCTGTTTGCGCGCACTTGCGCAAAGTCGCGGACACGCTTTAACAGGCGGTTTGCGATTCGTGGTGTTCCGCGCGAGCGTTTTGCAATTTCAAACGCACCGTTTTCATCAGTTGCAATGTTGAGAAGTGCAGCTGATCTTTTTACAATTTCACTCAAGTCTTCGGCAGGATAATAATCGAGCCGAAGCTGAACACCAAAGCGATCACGCAGTGGCGAAGTGAGAAGACCAGAACGAGTAGTTGCTCCAATTAAGGTAAACTTGGGAAGATCAAGCCTCACACTTTTTGCACTTGGACCTTGGCCAACCATAAGATCCAACTGAAAATCTTCCATTGCCGGATACAACACTTCTTCCACTGTTCTGTTGAGACGATGAATCTCGTCAATAAACAACACGTCGTTTTCTTTCAAGTTGGTTAGCAAAGCCGCAAGATCGCCAGCTCGCTCTACAATTGGGCCGGAAGTCACAAGAACATCTACTCCAAGTTCATTCGCAATAATGTGCGCCAACGTTGTTTTGCCCAGTCCTGGAGGGCCAGAGAAAAGCACGTGATCTAAATGCTCTGATCGTTGCTTGGCCGCTTCAATAAAGAGTGCCAGCCGTTCTTTGATAGAATCTTGTCCGATATATTCTTTGAGTTTTTGAGGTCGCAGCGAGAGCTCAAGATTTTTTTCATCATCATTGTCATCAAGGAGAAGAAGATCGTTTTCTCTTTCATTCATCATTATCGCAACTCCTTAAGGGCCATCTTGATGGCGTCTGGAAGAGAAAGTGTTTCAAGTTGAGGAATACTTTGCACCGCTTTTTCCGCAATGTGAGCGGGATATCCCAAGTTGGTAAGGGCCGAGCGAATTTCTTGTGCTTGTGTTGTTTGAATGCTTCCCACAATTTTGTTTTCAGCAAAAAGTGCTTTTTTGAATTTCTCTTTCAATTCTACAATAATGCGCTCAGCTGTTTTTTTGCCTACGCCAGGAATGGCAACCAGACGCACTAAGTCTTGATTGCTAATGGCGCTCACCAATTCCTGAGCCGGTAATCCTGACAAAATAGAAAGTGCCATTTTTGGACCAACGCCAGAAATAGAAATAAGACTTTTAAACGTTTCTTTTTCTTGTTCACTGTGAAAACCAAAAAGGTGAAACTGGTCTTCGCGTACGTGCGTATAAATGAAAAGGGTTGTTTCGTGTCCAAGTTCTGGAAGTTTTCCGTACGTGGAGAGAGAAAGAGAAACTTCATAGCCAACGCCAGCAACGGAAATAATGCACGAGTCGAGTTTCTTGTTTGCAAGTTTTCCGCTGAGCAGAGCAATCATCGAAGTGAAATCCTTTCCATCAGTTTATAAGACTGCCCATGGCAAATTGCAACAGCTAGTGCATCAGCCGCGTCCTCAAAACAAATTTCTTTAAGGTTGAGAAGCATGCGAGTCATTTTTTGAATTTGTTCTTTGCTCGCTCGCCCTTGGCCGGTGAGAGCAAGTTTTACTTGGGTGGGAGTGTATTCGTAAATAGGAACTTGGTGTCTATCTGCGGCCAGCATAATGGCGCCGCGTGCATGTCCCAGAATCATGGCGCTCTTTACGTTTTTTGCGACAAAAATATTTTCTAATGCGAGCAAGTGTGGCTTGTGAAGTTCGATGAGCTCTGCAACTTTTTCGTGAATGAAATGAATTCTCTCGGAAAGCGGAGCTGTTTTAGGGGCAAAAATACCGCCGTTATCGATGTGAGTAGATTTACTTCCCTTTTGAGAAACAAGGCCATAGCCCGTTATTCTGCTGCCGGGATCAATGCCAAGAATAATCATAGCTGCACGATGAAGAGCATTTTAATGCCTACTCTTGGTTGTAAGTTAAAGAATTTTTTCCATTACAGCTGGATCAATATCAAAGTTTGAATACACATTTTGCACGTCATCGTGTTCTTCAAGGGCATCCATTAACTTCAACATTTTTTCGGCTTGAGCGTCATCTAATGCAACGGTATTTGTAGGAATCATTTGCAACTCAGTTTCCGTAGCTTTTAAGCCTTTTGCTTCGCACGCACTTTTGACATCGTGAAGAGAAGTGGGGTCTGTGGTAACGACAAAAAGCTCATCTTCGTTTACAATATCCTCAGCACCAGCATCAAGAGCCACTTCCATGAGGGTGTCTTCGTTTACTTCTTTGGCGTTAAACGTAATTTGTCCCTTACGTTCAAACATCCAAGCCACGCATCCATTTTCACCTAAGTTTCCGCCACCTTTGGTGAGCAGATGACGAATTTCTGAAACAGTTCTATTGCGATTGTCTGAAACAGTTTCAATAAAAAGCGCTGCTCCGCCTGGGCCGTAGCCTTCAAAGCTTATTTCTTCGTAGTTAACCCCTTCAAGCTCACCCGTCCCACGCTTAATGGCCCGGTCGATGTTTTCGTTCGGCATGTTTGCGGCCTTTGCTTTATCAACGATGCCGCGTAACCTGGGGTTGCTATTGACATCACCACCGACGTCCCTTGCGGCAATGGTAATCTCTTTGATAATCTTGGACCAAAGTTTTCCTCTTTTCGCATCGGCGGCTCCCTTTTTGTGTTTAATCGTAGACCACTTGGAATGTCCTGACATACTTTACAGCTCACTTCGTTTGTTTTTCTTCATGACGTGATGCAGTGATTACGCTCTGAAGATTCGGTTTAAATCCATGTGCAACAAGCGTTTATGGAGTGGCTCATGCTAAAAAAGATTAAGCTAAAGGTAAAGGAGAAATTGTGAGCTGGGAATTTTTCTTTTTACGTTCTCAAGTTTGGAGCTTTGAGAAGTTTGTGAAAATCTTCGAGGTTCACGCAGCGTTTTTCGGCTTCGTCTTCTGCGATAATACCCATGCGGGCTAGCTCGGCAAGCGATTGGTCTAAGGTCATCATTCCAGTTCTATCTTGTCCCATTTGCATTTGAGAATATAACTGATGTGTTTTGCCTTCACGAATAAGATTTCGGATAGCAGAAGTTGGCACCATTACTTCCATTGCCAAAGTTCTTCCTCCATCTTTTTTGGGAACAAGTGATTGGCACGCAATGCCTTCAAGTATGAAGCTTAACTGAGTTCGTACTTGTGCTTGTTGATGAGGAGGGAAAACGTCGATGATCCTGTCTATCGTTTGCACTGCAGTGTTTGTATGGAGTGTTGCAAAAACCAAATGACCCGTTTCGGCAATGGTGATGGCACTTTGAATGGTTTCGTAATCTCGCATCTCACCAATCAGTACCACATCAGGATCTTGGCGAAGTAAATACTTGAGTGCATCAGCAAAAGTATGAGAATCTTTTCCAATTTCACGCTGATTAATGACACAGTTTTCTTGCGTATAGAGAAACTCGATGGGATCTTCGATGGTTACAATATGGTCGTGACGTGTTTTGTTCACCAAGTTCAAAAGTGCCGAGAGCGTGGTTGATTTACCAGAACCTGTTGGGCCTGTGACCAGCACAAGTCCACGTGGGCGTTTGCTTAAATTCACCACTACATTGGGAAGTCCAATTTCTGCTGCATCGGGAATTTTATGGGGAATAGGGCGAAAGGCGCCGCAAATATTACCAACAGAGATATAAAGATTTCCCCTAAATCGGGACACTCCATCGATGCCGAAGGAAAAATCGACAGAAAGCTTTTCCTCAAAGCGTTTTATCTGATCGGGCTCCAAAAACTCAAAACAGAGGAGTTTGGCCTCATCATGGCTTAAAACATGGTCATTTACTGCTTTAAGCTCTCCATCAAACCTCATGGTGGGGGGAACTCCCACGTTAATGTGAAGGTCACTTGCCTTCATTTCCACAATCTGCGTCAGAAGCTCTCGTAGACTCTGCATAGCTTTTCCCCCAAAATAAAGCGCCCTAACGCGCTAAAATCACTGCTATTTTTGATTATTCTAGCACAAAAGTGCTTGAAGAAAAGATATTTCCCGGAGAAGAAGGACTTTTTTCTGATCAGCGAGAGTTGCGATGATTGACTCTAGGCTATCAGGCTGTTATCATTAGGTTTCGTAGGGGGGGGAAGGAAATGGAAGCCAAAAAGGATACACACGGCAATATTACTCGGCTTTCTGACGTGTGGAAAGAGGGAGAAAGCGTTTCTCCTTCTCAATCTGCATCTGCTCCAGATTCCGATCCTCCAGCCCAGAAACCGCCACAAAGTGACCCAAAACCAGAACAGAGCCAGGAAAGCCAATCTCCTACACCTTCTTCCCCCCATCACGCTGAGCCTTCTGTTTCTTCATCTGAACTTCCAGATCAACAGTCTTCATCTTCCAGTACAAAAGAAGAGGCTAAGATTCCTTTTGATCACGTGCAAAATAGCAATGATATCGGAGCTCTTCTCGTCAGCGAAGGTATTATTAGTGTTGATCAGCTTGCGGTTGCTAAAGAGAGTCAAAAAAATCTGGGAGAAAACCTAGGAAGTATTTTGGTGAAAAAGGGTTTTGTATCTCAGGATATCCTTGCTGAATTTATTTTGAATCGCCTTGCTATTGATCATAGCGATCTTGAAAAAATCACTCTCGATCCCGACATGGTTCGTTTAGTTCCGGTGAGTATTGCCCATAAATATCACTTTATGCCTCTTTCCAAAACAGATGATACTTTGTTGGTAGCGGTTTCGGATCCATTTGGTATTTTTTATATTGATGAAATTCATTTTGCCTTGAAGTTCAAAGTGAAATTCACTTTTGCCGAAGCTATTCAAATTGAAAAAGCACTTAAGGAAAGTTATCGCCTCATAGAGCAAAGAACATCTGGAAAAGAACAGCAAGACGATGTTGTGGTGGTGCAATATGGCGAAAAGGAAAAGGGCGAAGAAGCGCAAAAGTTAAGAGAAATGGCTTCGGGTGCGCAGGTGATTGCCGAAGTAAATCGCATCATCAAAAATGCTGTTGTTGAAGGAGCTAGTGATATTCACATTGAGCCGATGGAAAATTTGGTAAAAGTGAGAACTCGTATTGATGGTGTGCTTGAAGAGAGAATGATTTTGCAAAAAAATATGAGCCTACCTTTGGTTTCTCGTATCAAAGTTATTTCGGAGATGGACATTGCGGAACGTCGTGTTCCACAGGATGGTCGCGTCAGGCTTAAGGTTGCGGGTAAGCAAGTTGATCTTCGTATTTCTACTTACCCTACGATGCATGGTGAAAAAGTGGTTATGCGTTTGCTTGGTCAAGGTGATGTGATTACCCTTCAAGCTCTTGGTTTTTCTCCGCACGAACAGAAAAAATTTGGTGAGCTCATTGAAAAACCGTACGGGATTTTACTTGTAACTGGTCCAACAGGTTCTGGTAAAACAACAACACTTTATTCGGCGCTTCAACGTTTAAACTCCCAAGACAAAAATATTGTTTCTATCGAAGATCCTATTGAGAATGAAATGCCGGGTGTGAATCAGGCTCAGGTAAATACAAAAGCAGGAATGACCTTTGCTACCGCGCTGAAATCTATTCTTCGTCAGGATCCCGATGTGATTATGCTGGGTGAGATTCGTGATGCAGAAACTGCAGACATTGCAGTGAGATCAGCTATTACGGGTCACATGGTTTTTTCTACACTGCACACGAATACTGCAGTTGGTGCCATTACGCGCTTGGGGGATTTGGGGATTGAGCGATTTATTATTTCTTCAGCTCTTATTGGTGTGATAGCGCAAAGGCTTGTGCGAAAAATTTGTCCCCATTGTAAACAATCGGTGAAAGCAGAAACGAATAAGCTCGATCGTCTTGGTGTGCACTTCGATCACGATCTTTTTGTGTTTGAAGGTAAAGGCTGTAAGCAATGTAGGATGACAGGATATTCAGGCAGGATGGGTATTTTCGACTTTGTCATTGTGAATCAAGAAATAAGAATGGCCATTGAGAAGGGTGCAAAAGAAGAAGAGATTATTGCTCTTGCAAGAAAAGAAGGTTCCAAGGGTTTGAGGCAGCGTGGAGTAGAGCTTGTGCTTGCAGGCGAAACAACGGTCGACGAAGTGCTTCGTGTAACCGAATTAGATTAAGGACAAAGCCATATGCCAATGTATCATTATCGTGCGCGAGATAAAAAGGGCACACTTATTACCGGTGAAATTGAAGCAAATTCTCCTGATGAATTGAAAGAGAGTTTGTTTGCTCAAAATTGTATCCCGCTTAAAGTTCATGAAATTCGTTCAGGTCAGATTAATTTTGAAAGTGTAAAAGGTTTTTTCAATCGCGTAAGGCCAGAAGAGCTTATGGTATTTACACGACAGTTTCAAACACTCTTCAAAGCTGGTGTGAGCATGGATACCATTCTCTCTACCATGGGGCAGCAGGTGAAAAGTGTTGCGCTTGCCAATGCGCTGAACCGCATCAGAGCTGATATTGCAGCCGGCGCATCTCTTTCACAGTCTTTCAGTCGCCATCCAAAAGTCTTCAACGAACTCTACACTTCCATGTTAGCGGCGGGTGAAGAGGCTGGTATTCTTGAGAAAGTGCTGAAAAATTTGTCTAACCTTCTCGACCGTGAATTTACCATCCAAAAAAATATCAAGAGTGCCACATTATACCCTAAGATTGTTGTTTTTGTTTTGGTGTGTGCAGTTGCTTTTTTGATGACCTTTGTGATTCCAAAGTTTGCCGAGTTTTATTCCCATTATGGAGCAGACCTTCCGCTTCCAACCAGAATGCTTATTGCCATCAGTAACTTTGTGATGAACTATTGGTATATTGCGATTGCTGGTGTGGTAGGTATTGTCTATCTCTATAAACGGTTTTACAGCACTCATACTGGGCGTATGAAAATTGATAAAATGCAGTTTAACCTTCCAGTGTTTGGTCCCCTCAATTTGAAAGTTGCAAACTCACGCTTTGGCCATATTATGGCAGCGCTTTATAGCTCGGGCTTATCAATGCCCAGATGTCTAGACGTTGTGGCAAACGTGATTGGAAACGCAGCGTTTGCTCTGGAAGTGAAAAAAATCAGAGATGATATTTCAAGAGGGTCAACCCTTTCAGAAGGTATGCGTTCTCGATCTTATTTTCCCTTGGTGATGATAGAAACCACATCGGTTGGTGAAAAGGCTGGTGCTTTGGATGAAATGCTGTCCACTATTGCAGAGCACTATGACATCGAAATTGATCATACCGTAAAAAATCTTACTACATTGCTAGAGCCCATTATGCTTGTTGGTATTTTTGGAATGGTGATATTGCTTGCGCTGGCCATTCTTCTTCCAATGTGGAGTTTGGCAACCGTGGTGAAATAAAAAATGGCAGAGGAAGTTATTGTGAACCGAGAATATCGTATCGTTGGAAAAGAGCTTGTTCTAGTTGCGCTTGTTATTTTTTTATCACTCATGCTTTCCGGAAGTTTGTATAAAGCGCGAGTGCAAAAAGAAAATGCAAAAATTTTGCGAAATGAACTTACGATGTTGAGGTCGGGAGTGATGTTATATTACACGCTCAACAAAAAATTTCCTGATTCACTTGAAAGTTTGGAGAAAGAAAGCTATGAGTCTCCGGATGGAAAAAAAATGGTGTATTTAGAAAAGATGCCACCACAAAAAAAGGGAGAGTATATAGATCCTTTTGGTGAGACATACCAGTATAATTCAAAAACGGGTTGGATAGAAAGTAAGGCGAAGGGATTTCATTATTGGTAGATGTATAACTTGCTTCAAGGGGGGAAGATGTACAATCGCGAAAAGAAAAGATCGATCGAAAAACTAGCTCTCTTCGGAGCTGTTCTTTTAACTGCCGGATTACTGATTGCGTCTATTCGGTTTGAACAACACATTAACAAGCAAAAGGCTATGTTTTATGAGTTGCAGCTTTTAAGAACTTCTGTTCAACTTTTTAAATCTATTAACCAGAGAAGTCCTGAAAGCATTAAAGAGCTTATCGAAACCGAATACAAGTTTCCGAATGAAGAAAGAAAGAGAAAGTATCTTGAATACGTTCCTCCAATGTCTGAAGAAGGAGACGTTTTAGATCCTTTTGAGCACGCCTACGCCTATGATGTCAAAACAGCTTGGGTGAGAAGTTCAAGTAAGGGGTATGAGTTTTGGTAGGGTTGTTTTTCACCCTTTTATAGTGCTCTCGGCTTCGTTTGCTATAGCTTTATTTTAGAACTTATCCGGCGCAGAGAGCTTGTGTTCATTGATTTTCCAAGGTGTGTCATTTTCTCTTTTAAGGAGTGCTTGTTTTTTCTCCTTATAAAACAAAAGATTAGGCCTATAAAAAAAGAATAAAAAGACTAGACGGAAAAAATGAGAAGAGTATAATTTTAAGAAGTAGGAAATGCAGTAGAAACAGCTGCAATATTTACTAAAAACTAGTGTGGGGCAAGAGTGATGGTCACGCTTGCTGCAATTTGAGAAGGGGGTAACGGTTATGAATCAAAAGGGCTTTACACTTATTGAGCTTGTGCTCGTCATTGCTATCCTGGGTATTTTGGCGATTGCTGCAATGCCAAGATTCCTCGAGCTCGCGACTTCTGCTGAACAAGCAAGTCGTGACGGTGTGATCGGTGCGGTTAGAGCTGGAGTTCAGCTTTCTCGTGCCAATGATATGATCGAAAATGGTGGTACCGGTTCGTATCCTGCAGCTCTAGATACAGCTGCTGTTGGTGCTTGTGCCGGAGATTGTTTCAACGGCATCTTAGCAAATGGTATTGATGATGCCAGCTGGCAAAAAGTTGATACTACAACCTATTCGTTTGATGATGGTAATGGTGCTGTAAACTATTCCTATACTCAAGCAACAGGACTCTTCGAGGTTGAAGCAGCGGCTCCTTAACAAATTTTTTTGCTAAGGATTGCAATTGTTATGAACGAAAAGGAACCAAGATATTTTAGACTTGGTTCCTTTTTATTTGTTCTTCATGTTTTCTTTTTTGTCCGAGTACAGCAGTTAAAGCTAAGGCCCCTTGGGGCCGAAAACCGTTCTTCAGATTTCCCTGGATTAAATTCAGGAGCTTGCTCCCGAGTTTATGATATACGGAGAGTGAAATGAATCATGAGCATGAAATAAAGGTGAAAAAAGAAGAAGGGTCATTTCTTCATCTTTTGTTTTTCTTTGCTTTTCTTTCCCTCCTTCTTCTTTTGGGAATGTTTATTATTTCCAAATCACTTCAAAATAATCTTCTGCTTGATTATGAGTTAATTGCAACAGCCTTAGCACAAGAAAAAATGGAAGAAGTTGTTTCCCATAAAGCCTATTATGGCTTTGAATATATTACACCAGAGATATATCCTGAGGAAGATTTCTCAGAAGATTTTTCTATGTTTCAGAGAATGGTTTCTATTGAGAATGTAAAGTCTGAGAACTTTTCTCGTGCTTCTTCTGATTCAGGATACAAAAAAGTTACGGTAATGGTGAGTTGGGGTGGCGACAAAAAGCAATCAGTTTCTTTCTCAACATTACTCACTAGGTATTAAATGGAAAAAAATATTTACAAAAAAAAGCTGCCTTATGAAAACGTGCTCATAACTCTCTTTGTGGTTATTGTTATCGGCGTTGGCGCTTCCCTTTTTTTTACGAGCAAAGAAATTTATTACCTCATTTCCAATAGAGGTATTGTTTTAAGTGATTTGGGGAAAAGTTTTGGTTTAATTTCAAATGATTTTTTGCTGCTGAAACCAAGTGATGTTCTTTCGGTCTCTGATGGTTCAATTCTTTTCCTCAATACTGAAGGAAATGTTTTGTCGTATAGAAAAACACAGAAAGGACATTCTTCTCATTTATGGAGAAATCAAGAGCAGATATTGAATGATGTGATCAGTTTTGATATGAATGAAAAAAAAATAGATGCAAGTTCGCCTTTCAAAAGAATAAAATACGAAGTGTTTGTATCGATTCCCGAAAAAGGTGGGATGCTTCGATTGCGCACAGAAGTTTTTCCACGTTCATACATGTATGAACAATTTCAAGAAGGATAGAATTTAAGTTTTTATCAAGATGAAACCTTTTATTTTAAAATATTTCCGTACTTTTCTCTATTTGGTTCTTTTTATTTTAGTCGTTTTTTTGCTTGTGAAAGGTTTTTCACCAAGCCCTTCTTGGCAAAGTCAAATGGAGAGAGGAAAGGCATTCTATATTGCCCAGGCTGGTATTGAGTATGCGCTTGCTCAGATTGAATATGGTGGCTTTCCCGTTGTAGAAAAAAAAGCTTTTGATGGCGGATATTTTTCTACTTCCATCAATAACAAGCAACGTTTTCTTTCTGTGAAAAGTGAATTTAAAAATGAAGAAAGTAAGTACAGTATTCATATTCCTCATTTAGCTTCCGATTGTGTTGAACAGGAGGGAGTTCAAAAAAATTCCCAGCACATCACCATTTATATAAGAAAAAAATGTCTTTCAAAAATTACACTTGAAACTTTTCAGGTTTTTTTAAAAGATCCTTCGCACGATCTTCCAGCCCTTGAATCTGTTACGTTTGATGGAAATGTGCTGCGGTCCTTTTCACAAGAACACAGCAAGAGTAGTTATCTTTCGCTGACGCTTCAAAAACTTGCATTAGCCGATGCTGATCGACACACTCTTACTTTTTCATTTAGGAGTAACTTTGCTCAAGAAAATTTAAATATGGTCTTGGGATTTTCGGACAGAAGTGAGATACTTTTAAAACCCTTAGCTTTTAAATGACATTTTTGCATATAATCCCATGATTTAAAAAGATTTTTCTTTGCAATTTTAGTTTTCTCTGTTTATACTCCGTCTCGCATCTTGAGAGGGGAGTTCTATGTACAAAAAATTTTTTGGTTTGTCTGAAAAGCCGTTTTCAATCACCCCCGATCTTCAATATCTCTATCTTGGAAAGCAGCATGAACAAGGACTTAGCACGTTATCATATGCTGTGAAGGAGCGTTTGGGTTTCTCCCTTCTCACGGGCGAAGTTGGTGCTGGAAAAACTATTTTGTCCAGAGCGTTGCTCAGCAGGCTTGATAGCTCAATAGCGACTGCACTTTTGGTTAATCCACTTCTCACTATCCCCGAACTCCTCAAAGCCATCATCAAAGACTTCAATTGCTCTTCAACCGCCGAGTCTCCGCAAGAACTTATACAGGCTCTTAATGAGTTTTTAATTTTTCTCGCGAGTGAAGGGCGTTCTGCGCTTGTGATTATTGACGAAGCACAAAATTTAACTCACGAGGCGCTTGAAATGGTTCGCATGCTTACAAATCTAGAAACGGAAAAGCAAAAGCTTTTGCAAATTCTGCTTGTTGGCCAACCCGAATTATTGAAAAAACTGAAAGCGCATGAGTTGCGACAACTCAATCAGCGCGTAACAACAAGAGTGCACTTGAGACCGTTGTCTCTTGTTGAAATGATGCGTTATATCAATCACAGAATTTCAATTGCAGGTGGAAGTGGAAAAGTATTTTTTGATCCGAAAGCTTATCGTATTATTTTCGATGAGTCGAAGGGATATCCGCGTCTCATCAATTTAATTTGTGATCGAGCTCTCATGGCATCGTTTCTTCAAGAAAATTATATTGTAGGAAAAGATGCGGTGAAATCTGCAGTGAATGACTGGAAGGGGAAACAAAAAACTCCTCTTTGGGAAACAATTAAAAGTTTTGTCCTTTCACAATAAATTTGGAAAATGTTTTGAGTCTATGATATGTCGTTGCATCTAGATTGGGGGAGATAGATGTCGTTAATACATGAGGCGCTGAAAAAAGCGCAATTACAAAAGCAATCACAACAATCTTCTGACGGTGCAACAGCATCTTCAAGAGATACCACTTCAGATGGTCCAACAAATCCTCAGGTATTTGCAGAGGTAAAAAGTTCTCTTTTCAAAGCTGCGCCATCGAAAAGAACCATCGTATTGCTTGGAGTGTTTGCAGTTTTGTTTCTTTTTTTCCTCTACAACACTTTCTTTTCGTCAAGCAACAAACCTCAAATAGCCTTAAAACAAGCGGGTCAGAAATCTGTTCAGACAGAAAAAGTGCTTGATGAAACAGCGAGACAAGAAGTAGCGAAACTGAAAGATCAAGCGGTTGATGCGTTTAAAAAGTCAGACTTTGACACGGCATGGGCAAGTTTAAATGCTGCAAGTTCAATTGATGAAAAAGATGCCGAGGTTTGGAATAACCTTGGAGTGGTATTGCGCAAAAGAGGCGAAACCGAAAAGGCTGAAAAGGCATTCAAGAAGGCTTTAGATCTGAGGCCTAATTATCCTGAATCACTCAACAACATTGCTATTCTTGATATTCATAAACAAGATTACGATACGGCAACTACACACCTTCAAAAAGCACTAGAGCTTAAGCCAAATTATGCTGAAGCCCTTTTTCATTTGGCACTTGTTTCCGATTTAAACAAAAAAACCGATGATGCACTTGCTTACTACAAACAAGTGATTGCTCTTGGAAAAAATTTTCCGCCTTATATTTTAGATCAAGTTCGAGATCGTATTTTAAATATTGGTGGTTAAACTTGCTTGTGAGGGTTGAGTGAAATTAGAAGAATCAATTTCAAAAATAAAAAAACTGCTTACGAGATCTCCTGATAGAATTGGAATTGATCTTGAGGGGGGCACGCTTAAGTATGTTAAGTTTTCTCGCCATGCAGGTTCGTTGGTTTTAGAGGCATATGGATTGATTGATATCAATTTCAAAGAAGCTTCAGATGAAGAAAAAGAACAAGTAAAACTTTTTTTAAAAGAAATATGTGGAAAATCTAAATCCTGCGGAATTGCTTTAGAGCATGATAGTTTGAGGGTCAGACGAATGAGTCTTGCTGACATGCCCGATTTTGATTTGCAAGAAGCGATTCGCTGGAATTTTCGAGAACATATCGAATGCTCCATCGATGACTACCAAGTTGGTCATTCTCCCATTCCCGAATTTAGCCAAGAAGGCAAAAAAGCTTTGATGGCGTATGGGGTTTCCAATGAGGCGGTTAAGGAATATTCTGAATATGCAAAAAGTTTGGGCCTAAAACTTGTCTCTCTCGAACCTGTTGTTTCTGCTTTGGGCTCCATTTTAAATGCAAATAATCTTCTGAGTGACGATAAACACACTGTTTCACTTTTTATTGGAGAAGATACCGCATACTTTACAGTGCTCTCTCAGCAAAGCGCTCTCTTCTCGCGGCCACTTACAAACAGCAGCATTAAATCTCTTGTTTCGCTTTTTGCGCAACAGCTTGGGGTTGGTGGTCAACAGGCTATTGTGAAGGTAGGTGAAATACTGCGAGAGCAAACCTTAGCATTGCATCGTGGAGTTCCCTTTGCATTGGATTCTGCAAATGAAACCTTAATGAAACAATTTAGAAGTCAACTGGTGATTGAGACACAGCGTTCAATAGATGCGTTTTGTATTATGTATGGATTAGATAAAATAGACGAAATTTACGTTTGTGGATTGGGCGTTGCTGTTCCTGGATTGGTCGAACAATTAAACCATGCTCTTGGAGTAGCAACAAAAATTTTCGATCCCTTCGAACACATACCAGCAGTTGAAGATTTCGATAACACTTTGCAGCATCGGCGTTTTGAATTTTCAATTGCAGCAGGAATGGCAGTTCCATAGTTTTGGACAAATACTCATGAAAAAAATGAATTTTTTAGAAACAGGACCGTTTTCTTTTAACTATGCTTCGATGGGATTGTTTTCTCTTTTTTTACTCCTTCTTCTCGTTTCTTGGTATTGCGTTGGTGCCGTGAGAATGGCGTATCTTCAAAAAGAAATTGGAAATGAAAAGGGTGCCTTGAAAAAGATTAGCTTAGAAAAAGATAAACGACTTGAATTTGCACAGCTTGCGGGAAAACGTCAGCTTGAAAAAACAGCTGAAAAAAAACTTACCTCCATTTTTACAAATCCTCCGGTTTGGTCGTCTTTGCTGCAAGAATTGGCGGGGCGAGTTCCAAAACAAATTAGACTAAAATCTATTGAGGTAAGTCTTAAAGAAGAAGAGGGCGCATATTTTTTAGATCTTGTGGGAAGAGGAAATGCTTCTCGTATGATTGCACATTTTATTTCGCGTTTGGATGATTCACTTCTTTTTCAGAATGCAAAATTACTTGGGACGAAAGATCTTGGAAAAACTGAAGATCAAGGAATAGATTTTCACGTTCAAGTAGAAATTAATACAGAACGACTGAAGGCAGGGATATGAGTTTATCATCAATAGATTTTAGACAAAAACCAACGGTAAGAGAGGTTGTTGGTTTTGGAGTGCTTTTGTGCATCATTCTTTTTTCCTTTTATGATAGTTTACTTGCTCCTCAGAATAAAATTATTGATGATGTAAAAAAAGAACTCACTAAAGTAGAAAAAGAAAAAAAAGAAGTATCACAATTGATTCAAGCATTAGATAAAAAAATATCTTCGCAGCAAAGAGAGAAAAAAGATCAACAAGAACAAGAAGCAATAAACAATGATAGGTTGGAAAAAGTGCTAAAGTATAAGGCAGAAGATGTTGCACAAGAAACCACAAATACTATCGCTTATCTTTCCGATAAAAAAATATTAAAAAACCTTATTTTCAAAGGTGCCGAAGTAAAACCTTCGGTAGAAGAGAAAGGCTACATTCTCATTCCATTGCACATACAGCTTGAAGGGCATTATGCCTCGCTGATGCGCTATATGAAACAGCTTGAGCAAGTAGAAAAACCTTTGCTCATTCGTGATCTTAAGCTTGTTTCAAATAGTGACGATGGTTCAGAATTGCTTGCTCGTTATAATATTGAACTTTACCTTCCAAAGTGAAGGAGGACTTGTGAAAAAGAATATTT
>PCXC01000004.1 GCA_002796345.1 Deltaproteobacteria bacterium CG11_big_fil_rev_8_21_14_0_20_42_23
TCATGCGTAAGATGATTGTGTGTTTAAATGCCATGTTAAAAAATAACATCGCATTTTATCCGCTTTCTGCTTGACCTTTAAGACGATAGATCCCCGCGTTCGCGAGGATGACAGTAAAAAACAAAGCCAGAGGATGACAAGGAGCACGACACTAAGGAACCAAACGGAAGGTGCGTGATTGTTCTAGAGGCACATCCAAACCTGTAGCCTCCAGTTTGCACTTAAAGGTAAATGAAGTGGAAGCATTGAACTCATTGCTTTCCGGCATGTGAAAATTGAAGTGGAAGGTTTTCTCTTCTTCGCCTGTGTCTAAGCTGCAATCACACATTGCGGGGTTTGAGCCAGGGTCACAATCTGCTGCGGGCAACGCTGATATCACATCAATTTTTGACTGAAAATCACAAGACAGTTCGCAGTTTTGCACTTTGCCTTTGCGCTGATTTTTAACCGTGATGTCCATATCAAAACGAGAACCCCAATCAACATCGCCATCAAACTGTTGGCTCATGCGAAGTTCCGGGGTGGCATCTACATTCACTTTAATCCCTTTGAGATCGTGCACGCCATCGGGGCAATCTGCTTTGGGAAGAAAATCGTAGCTTGTAGTACGTGGTGGAGCATTTCGATTTACCACAAAATAAAATTTTGTCTTACAAATATCAGCCTTCCCTGCTCTGCCTTCTCTGATAATGACGGGGTTTGAATTAAGAGAAAATTCGAAGTGACCAATGTCGGCATCAAAACTTCCAGTGTCCGCAGAGCTATGCACGGTGAGGAATTCCGACGGCACGAAAAAATCTTGCAGCGTACAATCGCAAGGATATGGAACCGAAACTTCGCATGACTGCAGCGGAGAAAGTTCACACGGCTCGCGCGAGCTCATGTGACTTATATCTCCCAAGAGATCGTAACCTAGACTGATGTCTTTTTTCACAGAACCTGCAAACCCTTTTTTGCGAATACAGTTTTCTGCAACAGGAGAAGTGTCTTCTGTTGAACTTGAAGAACTGTTCGCATTCGAAGTTGTGTTGTTTGAATTATTTTGCGTTGAAGAAGAATTATTATTCGAGTTGTTTTGGTTTGAAGAGTTTGTATTGGAGTTTGTATTTGAAGATGAGTTAGAGGACGAGCTTGATGATGAAGTATTCGATTCCTCTCCACCAAAACTGGGAACTTGTTTTGTGATCTGTTCGGCAGATATGTTCTTGGCCGTGGTTTCCGAAGGTGACGCCGAAAGCGTTTTCTTGTCTACCTCAATGCAGAACACACCCTTTTCGCCGGTGAATTGGTATTCGCCAGTTTTGTCAGAGATGAGCTCTTCAGCAAAGGTTTCGCCATCTTTTACAACGCTAAAACGCACAAACTGACCAGCCTCTTCGCCTGTATCCAAGCGGCCATTCTGGTTTTTGTCGTAATAAAAAGCCCCATTCACCTTTCCCGTGCAGGCAAAGCCAGCAAAAAGTGAAAGGATTACAGCAAGTTTCACAAAAGTATTTAGAAATGAAGGTAAAGTCATATGTCCAAATAGTACGTAATATTAGCTATTTACGCAAGCTCCTTTCTCAAAAACATTAAGGTTCCCGCCCCCACTCCTTTTATTATCGGCCGGAAGCAGGGGCAAAGTTGCATTAAAGACCAAGCTTTTTTGAAGCAAAAAACACACAACTTTTTTGAGCTTTTGCGATAAGAGAACAAGTACAACATTTCACTTTATGAGGAGTAGATATGAATATTGCAGCAACACCTATAACCTTGGGTACACAAATGACAACAGCTTCGTGTTTTATGAGGCTTCCGGCTAATTCTACCACGGATATTTTGAGAAAAGTTTTGGTCCGCCTAAATGATCAAAATATGACAACTTTTGCGTCTCCGCAGGGGATTAAACATCTACAAGATGAATTCAGGAGGAACTTATTTCCTATCTTTACTGGTAAAATGAAAGACCTCGCTCAATTGCCTAAACCTACCCAGAACATGTTAAAATGTCAGCTTCTTACGATAACAGAATCTGAAAATGGTGCACTTGATGTGAGTTCCCCACTCCCCGCTACGGTAGAGCTGGGGCTTGTTTCCGCAGCTGCTTGCATGGGATTGATTGATAGCTGCTTGGATCAAACTGCGAAAAAATTAGCTGAACTTACCGCATCACCTCTCTTAAAATGTCAGCGCGGAAGAGTTTTTGATTCAGATCAAACAGGAGGAGCAAATCACGCTCTTACTGCTTTCGTTTCTGGCCTTATTGCTGCTGGAGTTTTATTGTCGGGATACACTATAGCCACCGAACAATTCCCAGCGGAAACAAATGTTATCATGGGCGTGGCAAGTGCCATAACGGCCTGTGCGCTAGGTGCTGTTACCTATCGCCTTGAAGCTGCTGGGAGAAAAAAATTAAGCGACTATACTTACGTTCCACGGATAGACGCAGATGCTATAACTGCTGGAGCTTTAATTGAGCAGATTAAAACCGCATGGAGATACCAACTCCTTTTAGGAGAATTACGCTATCAAATCGAATGGGCAAAAAGTGAATTGTGGCATAATGAGCCCAGAGATCCTATAAGTGGCGCATTTTGGAATGTGCTTGTAGGCGGACTCACGCACGGCAAACGTCCTTACGAGTTACCTCAGTTTAACTTTGCTCCATAATTGTCTCTTGCAAAGATGCATTATCTCGTTTACGAGGGTGCGCATGAATCAAAAAGATATTCGGTGGAAACAGCGTTTTCAGAATTTTGAAAATGCTTTTTTTAATCTTGAAAATACTATAGCTATTTCAAACCCTTCCATTGCGGAAAGAGCTGGGCTTATTCAGTTTTTTGAAATTACGTTTGAGCTATCATGGAAAACGTTGAAAGATTATCTAGAGTCAGTCGGTTTTCAAACAGCAAGTCCACGCGAAACTTTGAAGCAGGCATTTCAAGAAGGCACCATTCAAAATGGTCACCTTTGGATAAAAGCTTTGGAAGACCGCAATCTTACCACGCACACTTATAATGAGGCTACTGCACAAAAAGTGGAAAAACTTATTCGTGAAGATTACTTTCCCTTGCTCAAACAACTTCACACCACCCTCAAAGGTAAACTCACGTCATGACAGTCGGTCTCAACTCTGAAGAGCTTCAACTCATGCACAATGTCTTTGTTCAGTTTTCAGATCTTGAAAAAGTAATTCTTTTTGGCTCGCGCGCCATGGGAAATTTCAAGCCAGGCTCTGATGTGGATTTGGTGCTGCTTGGTGAGCTAGACCACAGCACACTTCTTGAAGTAAAACATCAGCTTGAAGAAGAAATTCCACTCCCCTACTTTTTCGATGTCCTCTTAGAAAGTGAAATTAGTAACGAATCTCTCAAACAACATGTGAAAGAATGTGGACAAGTGATTTATAGGCGTTGAGGAAAAACAAGAATTGCTGGATCCCCTGCCCCTGCCTGCCGGCAGGCAAACCTGCTCAAGCCAGAGGATGACAAATCTAGATCCAGATTGCTTCAGCACAAAACACTTCGCAATGACGAATCAAAATTTTCTTCCTCGCTACTACTCACTCATCAATCCCTGAAACGCTTTTGTTAATTCTGGAACCACTTCGAACATGTCGGCTACGATACCATAATCTGCGTGTTGGAAAATGGGGGCGTCGGCATCTTTGTTGATGGCTACTACAATTTTGCTGGTGCGCATGCCGGCAAAATGTTGGATGGCTCCAGAAATACCGCACGCGATGTAGAGGCTTGGGTTTACGGTTTTTCCGGTTTGTCCCACTTGGTGATCGTGGCCAATGTAGCCTGCATCAACGGCTGCGCGCGATGCACCAACACTTGCGTGCAAGGCTTTTGCACAATCGTAAATCATTTTAAAGTTATCTGCATTTCCGATTGATCTTCCAGCTGAAATAATTTTGTCTGCTTCAGTTAAATCCATCACACCTGCTTCAGACTCTTCTATTTTTACCAGCTCACTTCGCGAAGCAACAGCTACAGGTGCAAAGGCAACTACATCAGCTGTTACAGCTTGGGCTTTTAGGGGAAATGTATTTGGACGCAAGGTTGCCATTTGGATTTTGCTTTCCAAGCTTACATCTACAATGGCTTTGCCTGCAAAAATAGGACGCTTTGCTTTTAATTTTCCGCCGTCGCAGTCGATGGCGATGCAATCGGTGGCTAATCCAGCATTGGCCTTCATTGCAGCCCGGCCTAAAATATCTTTTCCGAATGGGCTTGCACTTCCCAACACACACGTTGCCGACTGCTCTTGCATCACTTGCACAAGCGCTGCGGAATACTGCTCGCTGTTGAAAGCTGAAAGTGAAGATGCTGCGAAGATTTTTTTCACGCCATATTGTTCAAGTTCGGCTTTTGTGTTTTCTGCACCTTCGCCAAAGCTAAGAGCAATCAAGTCTAAGTTGCACTTGCCCGCAAGTTCAGCTGCCTTGCTGGCAAGCTCGAGGCTGTATTTTTTTACTTTTCCATTTGTATGTTCAACTAGAATTAAAAGTGCACTCATTATTTCTCCCTTTATTTCAATATTTATTTGTCATTGCGAACCGATGTTTTGGTGAAGCAATCTTAATTCTCTTGTCATCCTCGAATACTCATCAAACTGTCATCTCCGAATGTGTTAGTCGGAGATCCAGCAATTCAATTCCAATTTAAAACCCCTGGATTCCCGACAAGTTCATTCGGGAATGACAAAGAGGAGATTGCCACTCCGCCAGAGGCGGATCGCAATGACATTAAAACCTCTAAATCACTTTTGCATCTTCTCTTAAACACCTTGCTAACTCTTTCGCTGCGGTGGCCGCATCGCCTTCGATGATTTTGTGCAAGCGTTCTTGTTTGGGCAATGACACTGAAGTGTTTTTTAGCTCCACTGTTTTTCCTGCTAGCACATCAGCAAGATTTTTTTCTGCAAGTGGCTTGGATTTCGCCTTCATAATGCCTGGAAGTGAAGCATAGCGCGGATCTTTGGGGCCTTTATCGCAGCCAATTACTGCAGGCAGTGTTACTTTGTGCACTTCAGTTTTTCCACCGGGAATTGGGCGCTTTGCAGTCACAAAGCCTTCGCCAAGTTCAAGGTGCTCAACAGGCGACACATGAGGCCATCCCAAAAATTCTGCAACGCCAAGATGCACTTGGCCGCAATCATCGTCTACAGCTTGTTTTCCCGCGAAGATGATGTTGAATGATTCCTCTTTGGCAACGGCTGCAAGCGCTGTTGCTGTGGTGAAGGGATCAAGCTCTGCGCCTTCACTTTTGATGTGAATAGCGCGGTCTGCCCCCATGGCCAAACCTTGACGAAGCGCTTCAACCACTCTTGCTGGACCACAGCTTATCAATACTACTTCTGTGGCTTTGCCAGCATCTTTCAGCTTTAGGGCTTCTTCAATTCCAAATTCATCGTAAGGGCTCACTACCCATTTAAAGCCTGATTCATCAATTTTTCCATCGGACACTACAATCTTGCTCGCAGTATCGGGAACTTGTTTTATAAGCACGCCAACTTTCATAACAACTCCTCTATCTATAGTGATGTAAACCATTGAACTAGCTGCGACTACATAGCCGAGTGAAAATTTGATTCAAGGAAAAACAGCACCAGCAATGCTTGGCACTTATCTTTGTGCTGATGGGCCTAAGAAAAGGACTTCAGAACGCAGTTCTCGTTGTTGCTTGTTTTCTTTTACTTTCACGGTAAATGAAAATTCATGTGAAAAATGTTTGGCAGGCATTTCTACAAAAAAAGGAACCTGTTTATCTTCTAAACTTTTTAGAGAAATGCTTGTAATTGGCAAAAGCACATTTACTTCTTGCGGAGCTTCAACAGAAAGGAAAAAATTATTTTCCTCCCCTCCTTTGTTGGCGATATGCACTATAAACTGATTTCGAATATTTCCTTCACTTGTGAGCACATATGGCGCCTGCCCTAAAGCGCGCAGCGTATTTGCTTCGAAGGGTTTTCGCATCGTGACAAAAAAAGAAAAAACAGCAACACCGAGAAAAAAGAAAAAATTATAGAGCAAAAGCCGCGGCCTTATAATGCGTCGCGTTTTTTTCAACAACCCATTGAGTGAATCATAGCGAATCAAACCTGGAGCTTGTCCAATTTTGATCATAATTTCATTGCACGCATCGATGCAATTGGCGCAGCCAACACATTCAAGCTGCATTCCTTCGCGAATATCAATGCCAGTTGGGCAAACATCCACACAACGATGGCAATTGATACATGCTCCGCGTGCGGGATCATTCTTTTTTCCTCTGGGCTCACCTCGTAAATAATCGTAGCCAATTACCAAGGTGTCATCATCGGCTAACGCAGACTGGATACGGCCATACGGGCAAACGATTAAACAGAGCTGTTCTCGAAACCATGCAAAGTGTAGGTAAATAATGCCCGTCATTACCATCATCCACACAAACACTGGCCAATGTTCATACGGGCTTTGCTGCATGTAGTTCCACAAAATGGGAAGTGAAATAAAATAGCTCAAAAAAATATGCGTGATGACAAGGGCACAAAGAAAAAAGAGAAAATGTTTAACGGAAAACAAAAAGAGTTTTTTAATGTTCCAAGGAGCTTTTTCCAAAGCAAGCTGCGCCGACCGTGGACCTTCTATCCAGCGCTCAATTCTTCTGAAAACTCCTTCCAAAAAAACAGTGTGCGGGCAAGCCCAGCCGCACCACAACCTTCCTGCAACTGCAGCAAGATAAAAAAGAGAAAAGGCAATGCCGGTCACAACAAAAAAAACCAGATAAAAATCTTGGGCATTAAACGTAAGCCCAAAAAGAAAAAACTTTCGGTGGGTAACGTCAATGAAAACAAGTGGATTCTCACCAATTTTTATCCACGGCAAAGCTGCATAAATAAAGATGAGGAGAAGGAAGACAAGTTTTTTCCAACGCTGAAAAATTCCTTTTACATCGGCAATACGAATCTTAATTCGTTTTCCGTCGGTACGAATTGATGATGGCCGTTGATGAAGATCATTGGAATTTTCCATAGTATTTTATTTTGCTGGTATTACAAGTTCCCCCTGCGGCCCTATTGCATCCTTTGGCTGTGTTCCTCGTAAAGATAGTACGTAGGCAACAAGCTCTTCTATTTTTTCACGTGAGAGCACACCCTTCCATGCCAACATTCCTTTTTCAACAACGCCATTTTGAATTACAGCAAAAATATCTTGAACGCCAGCACCATGAATCCAATAGTCATCGGTAAGATTTGGGCCAATGCCACCACCCGCTTCAGGGCCATGACATGCAATACAATTTTGCTGAAAAACTTGCTTAGCCTCATCCATTTCATGAGCGTCAGCCTGAATTTTTTCTACCGCCGCAAGATCAAACAGCACTTCACTTTCTGCACTCTTTTCTTTGGCTTCTGACGCTTGAATACCCAGAACATCGTTGTAAGCTTCAACTTGAGATTTTCCAATGTCAAATACTTGATAGTAAAACCAATATCCCAATCCAAAAATGACGGTGAGAATAAAAGTGCCTACCCACCAACGTGGAAGCTTGTTGTCGTATTCTTGAATGCCATCGTAAGAGTGTTTTTTTACCACATCTTTTTGATTGTCGTTTGTCATGTGCTACTCCTTATCTTCATCATCTTGGAGAGGAAGTTGGGAAATTTTTTCGTATTTCTTTTTCTTTTTTTTGCGAAAGATCAAAACAATCGCAACTACAAAAAGGGTGACAAACAAAATCAAAACAGCAACAGAGCTTCCTTCCATGCCAAGTAGTTTTAGAAATTCTTGTTTCATGGTTGCTCCTTCGAGAATTGTTTGTGATCTTTTCCAATTTTTTGAAGATATGCAATCATCGCCAACAATTCACTCTCACTGGAAGTCCTTATCCCTTGCGCTTTTAAGCCTTGTGCAATTTTTTTGGCCTGATCTTTTGCATTGATTGGAGCAAGGTAAATATCTGCATCAGTATAAGGCACTCCAAGTTGCTTCATCACTTTCACGCGATGAGAAAGAGTATCGAAGTCAACGTTAGTTTTTTCAAGAAATGCATACGAAGGCATGAGCGAACCTTGTGATGTAGAGCGAGGATCTACAAGATGCTTGTAGTGCCAGAGATCTGGATATTTTCCACCAACGCGTTGTAAATCTGGGCCCGTGCGTTTTGAACCCCATTGAAAAGGATGATCGTACATCGATTCCCATGCTTCGGAATATGGACCATAACGCATTGTCTCGGAAACAAGCGGACGCACCATTTGCGTATGGCAATTGTAGCACCCTTCGCGCACATAAATATCACGGCCCACCAATTCAAGCGGCGTGTAAGGCGTTGCTGCATGCTGAAACGATAAAGCATCTTTGCTCATAAGTGGCGGAATAATTTCAGCTGCTCCACCAATGAGAATGGCAACAAGCACAAGCGATGCAAACAGAAAGGGTTTCCCTTCAAGAGCCTCATGCCATGATTTTCCGCCTGGCCTGTCTATTTTTTTACTCACCATAATTACTGCAGCTACAATCAACACCGCAAAAGCAAAGAGCACTAAAAACGATTGCACAATACTTTTACTGGCAAGCAAAAACAAAAGCGCAAGCCCCACCACAACAAGACAAAACGTTGGACTCATCAGCAAACGCTTTGTGCTCACTTCCTCTTGTTTTTCTTCAACAATGACATGCACCACTCCATCTACTGCCCGTCCGGAAAGTGCCGTACGCACTAGGTTGTAGGCCATGAGAATAAAAGTGAGGAGAAAAAGTGAACCTCCAACAATGCGAAGATAATACATATTGTGAGAAGCGATAATCGATTCCAAAAAGTTTGGATACGTTAAGGTTCCATCGGCAGAAAGCGCTCTCCACATCAAGCCTTGAGTAAGTCCACTTGCATACATGGCGGCAACGTAAAGCAAGATGCCAATGAGCCCCACCCAAAAATGGAAGTCTGCCATCTTTTTCGAATACAACTTGGTGTCGAAGAGTCTTGGGATAAGCCAGTAAAACATTCCCGCTGCCATAAAACCATTCCAACCAAGCGCTCCAGCATGAACGTGAGCAATAATCCAATCGGTAGAATGCGCCAGCGCATTGATGGACTTGATGGAAAGCATAGGCCCTTCAAAGGTGGACATTCCATAAAACGTGATGCCTGCTGCCAAAAATTTCACCACAGGATCGGTGCGGAGCTTATCCCACGCACCTCTAAGCGTGAGCAAACCGTTGATCATACCACCCCAGCTTGGAGCCCAAAGAGCAACGCTAAATACCATCCCTAAAGTTTGAGCCCAGTCGGGAAGTGCAGTGTACAAGAGGTGATGCGGCCCGGCCCAAATGTACAAAAACACTAAAGCCCAAAAGTGAATGATGGAAAGCCGATAAGAGTAGACGGGTTTTTCAACTGCCTTGGGCATGAAGTAATACATAATTCCCAAAATGGGCGTAGTGAGAAAAAATGCCACAGCGTTGTGACCATACCACCACTGCACCAACGCATCTTGAGCTCCAGAAAAAATGGAGTACGACTTAAAAAAATCGAGGGGAAGACTTAAACTGTTTACAATGTGAAGCACCGCGACGGTAATAATCGTGGCAATGTAAAACCAAATTGAAACATAAATATTTTTTTCATTTCGTTTTTTGAAGGTCCAAAAAAAGTTAATGGCGAAAACAACCCACACTACAGCAATGGCAATATCAATGGGCCATTCAAGCTCTGCATATTCCTTCCCTTGGGTGATGCCCATTGGGAGCGTGATTGCGGCTGCTACAATAATAAGCTGCCATCCCCAAAAATGAATTTTGCTTAAAAGATCGGAGGCCATTCTGGTTTTAAGTAAGCGTTGAGTGGAATAATAAATTCCCGCAAAAAGCATGTTGCCCACAAAAGCAAAAATAACGGCATTGGTATGCAACGGACGAAGCCTTCCAAAGCTCAACCACGATGTATCAAAGTTGGCTTGCCAAAACGCCAGCTGAGCCGCAACAAGCACGCCAACAAGCATGCCCACAATTCCAAACAGAATGGAGGCAAAAATAAAATACCGCGTTACACTGTCGTTATAAACTATCTTCGTTTCTCTCATGGGTATTTTCTTCCTTTCCCTGATATAATTCGTCATCTAGTGGCATAAGCGACAGTTCATCACTATGATCTAAATCATGATTTCTGCCTGAGTAAACAAAAAGAAGCACCGCTCCCAAAACAAGCACAAAAGAAATAAACAAGAGCAAAACGATGATGTTCATATTTTCCTCTTCATCTTAGAAAAACTAAGGGCAATAACCAAGAGTGAGCTTGTAGGCATTAGCACCGCACACAAGAGCGGATTCATAAGCCCTGCAAGGGCCAGCCCTACTGCTATTAGATTGTAAACCGCCGCGAAAAAAAGATTGAAGCGAAGCACTGCGTAAAAACGTTTCGCAATATCAAACATTTTTGGCAACCATGCCAAGGAACCTGAAAGAAAAAAGAAATCTGAATCCTCCAGTAAAAAAGTTTTTTCGCCCAACGGAGTTGTGGAAAGAAAAGCATTCGCAAAAGCTTGCCTATCGTTTAAGCCATCTCCCAAGAAAAGTGGGTACGTGCCTGCAAGTTGTGAAACAAAAGCCGCCTTTTCTTCTGGCTTTTGCTCACCGAAAGCATGTTGTTGTGAAATGCCCAGAGTACTTGCCATATGCTGAACTCGATTTTGCTTGTCTCCGCTCAGTAAAAAAACTTCGTATCCTTGTGATTGAAGTGCTGAAAATGATTGTGCCGCATCTTGTAAAACATCTTCTTCAAAAAGAAATTGGGCCCTAACCTTGTCATCAATACAAAAATCAACTTGGTATGAAAAATTTGTTTGCGCTTGTGATCGGCCTAAAAAATATTTTTTCCCTTTTTCAAAAATGAGAATACCCTCTCCAACCCGCTCCTCTACTGCTTTATCTGCCCATGGAAGTTTTTTGAGGGAGAGATAATGGTACAAAGCCCTGCTTGCAGGATGCCTACTTTTTGAAACCATGTGGTACAACACAGCCTGGTCTTCACTGCTTAACGATTCAAGTTTTTCCGGATTGAGCAGATACAAATCACTCAACGTAAGTGTGCCCGTTTTATCACAAACCACACTTTTTACCTTGTGAAGGTTTTCAAGCAGATCATTTCTACGAACGAAAACACCTTCCGCAATCAGACGTTGGTTGGCAATACTTCTCGCCAAAGGAATGGCAATGCCAAGGCTGCAAGGACAAGTGACCACCAAAATGGAAATCATCACCGGAAGCATAAGGGCTGCATCAAGAAAAAACCACAGTACCCCTCCAAGGCTTGCAGCCACCAACACAAAAAGTACGTAGTATTTACTCACCACTTGCCAAAGGGCAGAAAGCTCTTCTTCTTTTTCTTGCTTAAAAAAAGTTTTCCAAAACTGTGCATCATAGCTTGAACATGCAGCCACTTTTGCGGCTTTAGCGCTGAGCAAAATACTTCCTGCTTCAATCAATTCACCCGGAGAAACAAGCACAGCTTCACTTTCCCCAGTTCTGAAACTTTTGTTTATCTCAACCGCTTCCTCTCCGCACAGCGAACATTGAACGGGAAAAACATCTCCCGTTTGAAGAAGTAGAAGATCGCCTGCAACAAGCGTGTTCACACTGACCTCGCACAATTGTGTTCCTTCAATCTTTTTCACTTTTTCTGCAAAGTCATACTGCTCATTCAAAACGCGTGATCGATTTTTTGCCACAAAACGATGCTGAAGATATCGGCCCACCAGCATAAGGGCGATAAAAATATTGAGCGTATCAAAATAGAGTGCAGAATAGTGATGCTGCCAGGAAGCATAGATGGAACCTGAAAATGCCGCCACGATACCAAGCGCAATGGGTAAATCGAAGTGAAGAACGCGATGCTTTAGCGCCAAGAAAGCTCGCGAAATAAAATATGTTCCGCCCACAAAAAAGGAAACAAACGAAAGAAAAAAGTTGAGTTTTGAAAAAAGCGAAAACAACAACGCTTCATTTTGGTTGAGGCCAAGATAAAATGAGATGGTCAGAAACATCGTGTTCATCGCTATGGCAAGGCAGATCCCCATACGAAGCAAGATCGATTGATCTCCAGATCTTTCTCTCTCTTGAAGTGGAGCCGTGCGATAACCAAACTCTTGCAAACGCAGCAGAAATGCCGTCACATCAACTTTTTCTGGAAGGAAGCGAAGGTGCAGCTCTCCTAACGAACTATCAACTTTCACCTGAAGATGCGCAAACTGTTTGGCCAGCTCTTTTATCAGCCACACACATGCTGCACATTGAATGCCTTCAAGCGAAAGGTGAAGTGAACCTGTTTTGAAACCATCCTGCTCTTGGAGCCAATCGAAATTTCTCTTCCGGGAAAAATAATGCACGAGCGGCAACGTTTTTTCATCCTTCAGCTTGTAAAAGCGCTGCAAGCCTGCATCGTGCAGCAGCGTATACACCGCTTCACAGCCAGCACAACAAAACTGGCTGACACTTCGCCTGGCAGGGATAGCTTGTGAGCAATGTAAACAAGGTGCTGGCATATTTTGGGGGAACCTATAGTTTTTTCTCTTTTGAACTATGATCTAAATCATAGTAAGCAAAGAAAAAAGAAGCCAAAGAAGAAAAATGAACGAACTCTGCCACCACATCAGCACCAACATTCCACTCACTCTCTTCGCCTTTTTTCTTTTAGGGCTTGGAGGAAGCCTGCACTGCTTGGGCATGTGTGGGCCGTTATCAGCTTTGTTTATTGGGCCACAGCAAAACAGAAACACCTTCATCTTGGCTAGCTATCATTTTGCACGCCTCTTAAGCTATGCACTTGCAGGTGCTGTGCTGAATGTTTTTGGCCAAGGCTTGCAGCAGTTTTTTGTGCATCTCCCACTCAAGTGGCTTGTTGTTATTCCCCTTGCCCTTTACGCTTTTGGCCTTCAGCTGAAAGCGCCGCGCTTTGTATCACGTCTGCAACTTTCGCTTTTGAAGCATCCATTGTTTGCTTCCGCTCAAGCAAGGGCAATGCTGCTTGGAAGTTTCTCGCCGCTTCTTCCCTGCGGCTTGCTGTATGCCGCGCTGGCAAGCTCACTTCTGGCAAGTTCTGCACTTCAAGCTGCTATACTCATGGCAAGTTTTGCCTTGGGCACCATTCCCTTGCTTGCCCTTGGACAAGCTGGCCAATATTCTCTTCACAAAAAACTTGATCCCCACAAATACAGATTGGGCTTGCGTTTGGCGGCAGTCTTTGCTATCGGCGTTCTACTTGGTTTGGGGAGATTATTGCCTGGTTTTTAGTTAAAAAAATATGAGCAACTTCTTCAGCGTCCACAATCTCATTCACAGAGATACAGCTTTCACGCCTGGCATTGCACTTAGTCATGCTCTTCACTTGCGCAGTCACCTTGCGGGTGAGCGAATACTTTCTCCCACGTCTCTTAAAGCAAGAGCTCAGCCAATCACTCGTTTGTTTGAAAAAATGGGGAGGCCAGATTGGCTGAATGAAGACCACTTTTACCTGCTTCACAGTCAATCACCAGAAGAGCGTGCTCACTTTTTCACTAATAATGTTGCAAGGGTTTTAAGGCCTCTCTTTGACAAAGCTTTAGTCGATAGTGTTGCAGGAGCATTTCATCCCAATGCTGAAACTTTTTTGAAGCAGCAAAAAAGAATAGCTATCCCCTTTGATCTGCTTGCCCAGTCTATCCAAGCGGGGCTTATTACGTTAGCAGGCGCAGTGACGTTTCTCACCGGAACTTTGCAGCATATTGATCATTTAGCACATCTTCAACGTGAGCAAGCGAGGCCAAAGTTCGAGCCCGTTCAATCTCTATGCGTTGTGGGAATGGCAGCAGGTATAAACTTTATTGCGGAAGGCGCAGCTTGGCTTTACTTGCTTTCTCCACTTGCTGCTTTGCTTGGTTGCGATTTTCTCCCTCGCCTGGTTTTTTCTCACTTCCTTTCACAACATCTCAAGCTTGATGAACCTGTGAGGAGCATACAAACCAAAGCTCACACAACACTTACTCAACTACGGGAACTCCATGGGGAGGGAACTCTGTCTGGTTATTTTCCACAACAAGCACTCATTCCTACCTTACAGATAACGGCTAAAGGAGACATACCACTCCTTTCCATTTCACCTGAGGTTCATCAGGGCTATGTTCCTTTTCACCATGGCCCTCTCGTATATGGCGGACTTTATCTTAAACAAGCACAAGCCCCGGAAAGCTAGATTCTGCTTGATTTAGCTGTGTCTTATCATTATGCACACCCACCTTTAATAAAGAAATAAAGGACGTAAGCGAAGATGGCGGTTCAAGCATTTCACTATCCACGGTTCAATGCCACTCAGGTTCTTCCTCATTTATGTGTGGGTGATACTCTAAAAGATGCGCTTGCGTTTAGACGCAAGACGCTCGAAGCCATTCAAGGAAGACGCCCCTTCGATCTTGCAGAACGGCTCAATCCACTTGCATCGCTCTTTGCCAAAATGGGGCAGCCAGGATGGCTTACCCTTCCCAACACGCTAGAGCATATGGATACCCCAGCAAGCTTTGAGCGTTTTTTTGCCACTCGCGTTGCAAGACCACTTCAGCCTGTTTTGCATCGAGCTCTTATACGAGAAGTGAGCGGCATCATGCCCCGTATCACTGATGGTTTTATTGATTTTCTCCACTCAACAAACATAACTCCCAAACGTCTTGCAGCTGCAGAGCAAGCTGGGCTTCTTTCTGAAGTGGGAGCAAATCTTTTTCTTCGAGGTGTGCATCGAAGATTTTGTTTCGCTGCAAAATCAGAATTGCTGTATCGCTACCTTCTCGGCGGAATGGTTGGTGCTGCTGCGGGTTATGGCAGTAAAGATCTTTTGAAAACAACTGCCATTGCCAGCTTTCCCACTTCATATTTTGTGCTAGCGCTAGCCATCACCATTTCTTTGGGTTTGGCACAAGTGCAAAGAGCTCCCAAAACATTTTTTCATAGCCTTCCCCCAAAGGAAAAAAAGTTCGTATTAGCTTTTCTAAAAGCAGCCAGAGAAAGTGATATGAATCTTCTTCCACAAAAATGGTTTATGGAGCGGCGCAGTCATTGGAGCTTATATGCATTTCCACATCCAGATCTCTCTAGAGACCCAAAGAAAAATGAACCCATAGTTGAAGGTGGATTGTATTTGATAGAAGGGTCGTGATGTTCCTTTTGACCAGAAAGTGCCTGGCACTTTTTTGATCTTTTGCCTAAATAATCGCCACACCATCGCAGTTTTGCGTTGGCTTTACATCAAGAGCGTCAAGCACGGTGGGGAAAAGATCTGCGCTTCTGGCATGCTTCCGTTCAAAGGTAGTATTGCAGAGCATTACGCAACGCATGTGCTCCCAGTGAAGTGAACCGTGTGAGCCGTGATGTTCTGGGTGTTCAAACTTTAAACGTAAATCATAGCCAGACTTTGCACTCACAATTAAATCACCTGCTCTCGGCGAACGCAGTAATTGCGCTAGTTGCAGCGGAGCATCTGGATATTCACTGTCGATGGTGCGCTCAAAGCTTTCGGCAAAACTCATCTTTTGTGGAAGTGCATCGTAGCCGAAAGGATCTGCATTTACCACTTGATAGCAAATCTTATCGCCTTCTTCTTTTACTTTTGCCTCGCCACGCTTGCTGAGAATATCAAAACCACCTTCGTTATTTCTGATAGCCACTATATCAACTGCCTCTTGTGCCAAAAAATCTTTCAGTAAATCTGGAGACATTTTTCTCAGCTCTTCTTGCGTGGTAATACGCTGCCAACCATCGTGATTGCGAAATGAAACATTGCTCATACCATTTCCAGAAACCATGCTAGCAGCTCTGGCATTGAATCTTCGGTGAATGAGGGGATAATAAAAAGTTGGAAAATCTCGTTCTTCCAAAAAAGTGTTAATACAAAAGTGATGATCGGTTTTGGAAAGTCCATGATCAGAGACAATCCACAATTGCGTATTATCCCATTCATTTTTTTTCTTCAACTCCGCTACAATTTCGCCAATGGATTCATCCAAGAACTTGTAGCTGTCTAAAGTGGCCTCGTGCTTTGGCCCCGCCAAGTGGCCATATTCGTCAATGCCGGGATACACCACAAACAAAAAACGCAAATCGGGAATACGAAGTGCATTCATCGTTTTTTCATGCGCTGCTTTGTCGGCAAAAGTCCAGTGGTCGGTAAGATGCGCGTAATACCAATACCAAATGCGAGAAAGTTTAGTGAGATTTCGATTTCCAAAACGCGGCGTCACCGCATTAAAAATATTGTAGGCTTCGGGGATAAGATCAAACAAGGTGTCTGTTCCCGCCTTGATATCTTTGCCCATGAAGTAGCTTTCTAAACCAACATAACTCCTGTGACCATCTGGCCAGCCAAAGCCTTTGGCGAAAGCTTTTTTATCGAACCATCTTATCCCCGGCATGTTTGCCGTACCGGCGAAATTTCCGGTGAGAAATGGAAGATAAGCTGGACCTGTTGTGGAAGGAAAAGTGGTGGTGGCCTTAAAGTCAGTACCAGCCTGAATCAGGTGTTCGGTAATGTAAGGAAGTTTTCCAAGCGCAGAAAGCTCTTGAATCACGTCTGGCCTTGCACCATCGGCAAGAATGACAATTACTTTTTTGTAGTTTTTTTTCATTTTGAATTTTATTTTCGTTGTTTTAGGGCGTGTTGACAATCAGCTTCTTGTCATTCTGAGCGAAGCGAAGAATCTACTACATTTGCTGAGGAGATCCTTCACTACGTTCAGGATGACAAGCTTAGAAGATCACATTACAACTTCACAATGTGCGTCACAATATCAACCGTTTGTTCTTCATTATTTTCTTGCCACGAGACAATCAGCTTCAACTCCCGCACGGTTTTTTTGATTTCTTCAGTTAATTGCTTTCCCACCAAAGCTTGGATACTTCCTTCGTTTCCAAGAGGTGGCGCTGGAAGGTCGATGCGCTTTATTTCGTAGCTCCACTTATAGTCAGAGTAGATGCCTTCAAACGTACCCGATTCAGACTTCTCGTCTGGAAACTCGCCTTTTTTTTCATCTTTGTGCAGCTCAATTTCAATCTCGCCCATTTTTTCTTCGGCAAGTTGAGTTGCAATGGTAAGCGTTTCGGCTCTGCGGCTGGTGAGCAGTGTGTTCCCTTGCAGCGAAACAAGTGCCACAAGCGAGAAAGCCAAAATGGCACTGGATACGAGGATTTCTAGAAGCGTAAATCCTTTTGACGTTGAGGAAAAAACTCGGCTCATTTATTTTCCGTTGGCGAACCTGAAGTCACTTTTTTTTTGAGTCCGCTGCAACTCTATCGCAGCTCGTTCTTCTTTTACCTGCTTCAGTTTCTTTTCCATGAGGCCTACCAAATGGCCATATCCATCTTTATTGATAATTTTATTGAATTGGTATTTGTAATTTTGAACCAAGCTGGCTTCATCTACAATGATGTCGTAAATTTTCCACTCGGTGCCTTCTTTTTTCAGTTTATAGTTGAGCTGCATTTTTAAACGCTCGGCCGGAATGTTAATGAGGGTATACACTTGCGCGCGGTCTTTCTTTTTGGCAATGTAACTTTCTTTCACATAAGAAACGGTATATTTGCTTCCACCTTTTTTCTTTGCTTCAAGGTGTTCGTTTGAAAACAAAGCCTTCTCTTGCAAAATATCCGTCATGAGTTGCGTAAATTTTTCTTGGTCTTTAGCTGAAAGTTCAGCCCAATGACTGGCAAGCGAAACCTTGGAAAGCTCACGCACATCAAAGGTACCGTTGATAATTTGTTTCTTGAGATTTTTATTATAGGCTTTATCAGCTTCGGTTAAATGATCACCCTTTTTAAAAGAGGAAAGCTGATCATCCAAACTTTGAATAGCTCGCATGGGAGAACCAGGTTTGGCGGTGATCTTTGCATGACCAGAAGCCGAAAAAAGAAAAAGGCACACTACAAGTGCCAGAAATGAAAAAATATTTGAAGCCTTCATGTTTATTGTTCTCCTTGTTGAATCTGTTTGAGGGATACTGCAACTGTTCGTTCCAGATCTGCAAGCGCTAAATTGTAGTCGTACACCGACTTCAAGTATTCGCCTCGTTTTAAAAGCAGAGTTTGTAACACTTCGGCATATTTATCTTGGTCTCCTACTCCTATGTCTTGATTGCTTTTTTCCAGGAAAACCGCCTGCCTCGCAAGAGATTTGGCTTTGTCGGCAGCGAGATAATTTTCTTTAGAACGTTTCGCAAAAAGGAATGCCTTTTTCGCCCTAATTTCTAAACCTTTCTTGGCTTCCATTTGATCAAAACTTGCCTTGAGCATTTCAGCTTTTGCTTTTTGGATTTTAGCATTGCTCGCGTGAAAATCGATATCTCCACTTAACTGAAAGCCAACTCCACCTCGTTGATAGTTGAAAGGATTACTGTAATCATCAGTGTTCGCAACTCCCGTTACCGTTGAAGTAGTGCCACCCACTTCATAAAAAAGACCAATTCCAGCTTTGGGAAGTCTTTTATATTTTTCAAGTTTAAGCTGTCGTTTTTTTGTCTCAACCCCAATGGCCAGCAACTTGGCATCTGGCTCTGTTTGAAGCGCAGCTCTTTCAATATAAGATTCAAAGGCTTCAAGTCTGGCTGAAGTAGGATTTAAGTTTCGTGTAGAAAGTTGAAAAACTTGCTCGTCTGGAAGCTGAAGATAAAAACGAAAACCATCAGTGGCTAAGGCTTGATTTTCAATGGCTTCAAGAAGACGCTTTTCCAGCTCAACCTTAAACAGCTTTAGGCGAATAAGGTCTGTTGGTGCAATATCGGGTGTATCTTTTTCTTCTTCACTTTCAATTTTATCGTTCACTTTTTTTGCAGCATCTTGAATGAGACGAATCACTTCGTGCGCATACTGCAAGCCAAAGTAAAGTCGTTTCACTTCATACACCAGATTGAGTTCTTCTTTTTGCTTGTAGTATTTTGCAGCTTCAATTCCACCATCTGCTAAGTCTTGAGCAATTTTTAACTGCCCAAAGGTGGTGAGAGGAATAATCACATTCGTATGAAACGAATTGAACATGGTAATATTGCCATCAAAAAAAGAACCCAGCGCATTGCTGACATCACTGGGAACTGGAGCTGCTCTATATTTGTATTCTAATTTTGGCCAAAAAAGTGCGTTAGCCTCTTCGCGCTGAAATTTTGCAGCATCGATACCAGCGCTTGCACCTCTCAGTTTTGGATAATTTTCTAGTGCGCGTTCAAGTGATTTTTCTAGGCTCAGCACCAAAACTGGTGGAGCTGAAACCATATCTGCAGCTGGCAAATTATTTTCAGCGTGAACAACAACAGTAAAAAAAGAAAAAGAACCCAATATCATTATGAAAAAAAATACCTTCACCAATCTTCTCATTCAAAAACCCCTTTTCCCTGCTTATAGAGCGCGTTTTGTATCAAGAGAAAATGAGGAACGCAAGAGATAGATAGCTTAGGCACTAAGCTCGGGATGCCTTACTCCTACAGGCTTTAGCGGGAGGGTAAACGAAAATTCACTACCTCGGTTTGCTTTGCTTGAAACCCAAAGTCTTCCACCGTGTAACTCCACAATCTTTTTGGTGATGGTAAGCCCCAAACCAAGGCCTGCAAATTCTCGTGTTTCACTGCCATCACCTTGCACAAAACCATCGAATATTTTTTTTCTTTTTTCTGGAGGAATGCCCACCCCAGTATCTTTTACCGAAATGCGCAACATCTCACCAATCTTTGCCGCATCCACCGAAACAGAGCCTCGCTTGGTGAACTTCATCGCGTTATCCAAGAGATGCTTAAACACTTGAGCAATTTTTTCTTGGTCGCCGTAGACACCTGGCGTGTTTGGATTGAGGTGAATACTGAGATCAATTCCCTTTCGAAGTGAAAGCGTGGGCATGACTTCGGAAACAATTTGATGCAAATCGAGACGATGAATATCAAGGGTTAGCTGATGTGATTCAAGCTTCGAAAGATTGAAGAGCGCATTCAACGTGTCCGAAAGCCTTATGCCCGACTGGCGAATAAGCGAGAGATGTGCAATTTGCTCTTCTGTCATTTCGCCATCAGCTCCGTCTATCATCATCTCGGACAAACCAATAATGGCATTGAGTGGAGTACGAAGTTCATGAGAAACATTGGAGAGCAATTGATTTTTCAAAATATTGGCCTGCTTCAAAGCTTGATTTTGCCGAGCAAGTTTTTCGTAGAGAAAAGTATTTTGCAGTGATTGAGAAAATTGAACCGCAATCACTTGCATAAGCTCATACCATTCTGCAGTAAATTCTCCTGAAAGAGGCGAGTCAAAATTTAACAACGCGATTACTTTTTTCTGCGAATAAAGGGGTAAGCATGCTTCACACGAAAGCTGCACAAAATATCGAAGCGCCTCGCAACGACAGGCACGCCAATCATCATCCGTCATCAGCTCTTTTTTGGTAAGCAAATTTTTCCTCTTGCTAATCAATGAAACAAAATTACGGATATCATCTAAGTTAAACTGCAACGGTTTTAAGTTGTGCTGCGTTTTGATGTACCACGCACCCTTTTCATCACAGAGCAAAAGTGAACAGCCCAAAACTCCCAAGGTTTCGGTGGCGTAATTCACCATGAAGGAATACACGTCTCGAGGGTCTGAAAGTTCACTCAATCTGGTAAGTAAATCTTTTACGGTGGAAGAAACATCGAGTTTTGCTTGCTGGTGAAAAAACCGTTGGAAAAAACGTGAGACAGAAGACCAGTTGAGAATCATTTTTAGAACAAAAATCACAAGCCCAAGCAAACTCACCGCACCAAGCACCCAAAACATTCCTAGCGAAGAAGAGCTTGTGAAAAATTGTAGCAAGTGAAATCCCCCGGTTTGTAGTGAGGATATTATAACAATATTTTAAGGTAGTTACAAGATTTTCTTCAAGAAAAGATTATCTTTTTGGCTCCAAGAACTTGAAACATATCATGTATCCAAAATGAAATTGAAAAGAAAAAAATGAAGTTTGAAGGAAGCCGCTGAAAAGGTCTTGAATTCCAGTGCATTGACGACTATCATCCCTCGACTATGAAATCATATAAAAAATCGTTTTTCGGCTTCCGTTCACTCTCCTTTTTGCTGCTTTTTTTAGGGGTCTTCTACGCTCTTCTTTTTCCGCTGAAGGGAAACGCCAGCAAAACGTCCTCACACGCCCTCTTTTTTAACACCGCAAAGGCCATTGAGCTGCATTATGTGGATTCGGACCGAGTAAAAGCCGAACACATGCTTGAAAAATCGCTTGAAAAACTTGAACTCTACATTCCCGAAGTGCTCGTAAAAACAAATGGCAAATCTCTGGATGTAAATGTGGGAATGGCAAAGAAAAGTTTTTCAAAATCAGAGGCCATCAAAGACCTGAGCCATTTGGCAAAAGTTTTAGACGACATCTATCTTTTTGTTGCGGTCAATTATGATGGAAAACTCGAAAAAAGTGACATCCTCTATGTAATGCTCAACGGAATGCTGGAGCCACTTGATCCTCACAGCTCGTTTTTGACGCCCAAAATTTTTAAGGAATTCCGTGTTGGCACAAAAGGCGAATTTGGTGGACTTGGTTTTGTTATCGGCATCAGAGATGGAAATCTTACTGTCATCTCACCGCTTGAAGGCAGCCCTGCCTTTCGCGCTGGCATAAAATCTGGCGATAGCATTCACGAAATTGATGGCGTCTCCACTATTAATATGTCACTCACCGACGCCGTGAACAGATTGCGTGGAAGAATTGGCAGCAAAGTAAGTTTGCTGCTTATGCGAAAAAACAAAGCTCAAACATTTGCAAAAATACTGAAACGCGAGCTCATTAAAATTGACAGCATTCAGTCTAGCCTGCTTTCGGTCCAAGATAAGGACATTGGCTACATCAAGGTAAAAAGCTTTCAAGAAAACACCACACACGATCTCAAACTTGCCCTGAAAGATTTTCAGAAAAAAAGCACTCACTTTGAAGGCCTTATTTTGGACCTTCGCAATAATCCTGGCGGACTTTTGCAGCAGGCCATTGAAATGTGCGACCTCTTTCTTTCTTCTGGCACCATTGTCTCAACTGTAGCAGCAAGGGGTAAACTGTTGGAAGAAAACCAAGCACAAGCAGTTGGCACCGAGCCACCTTATCCTCTTGTGGTTATTGTCAATGAAGGCTCTGCTTCGGCTGCCGAAATTGTTTCGGGTGCACTCAAGGCAAATAACCGCGCTGTCGTGGTGGGCGAAAGAACCTTTGGAAAAGGTTCGGTACAAACGGTCTTCAACTTTGGTGAAGACGAAGCGCTAAAACTCACCATTGCTCAATACTTGGCGGCAGGTACTCTTCCCATTCAGCTCCGTGGACTCATCCCTGATATTGAACTTGTGCCCACTATCATCAGCAAAAAGAATATGAATTTGGTAAAAGATGAGTTCTTTGGTGAAGAATCACTCGATCAACATCTGGAAGAAAAAAACGACGCTCTCGAAAAACCGCTCTACACAATTCCCATGATTACAAAAGATGAAGATCTTGATGAAGAAGAACTAAGCGAAAAAGCATATTCAAATAAAATAAATCTGGATGATGATTTTGCAGCAACTTTTTCTCGCGATTTTCTCTTGAGAGCTGGCGCATTTGTGAGGCCAAAAAGCTTGGTAAATGCAAAGCCTTTTATCCAAGAAACGCTTCAAAAAAACACTGCCGAAATAGCAAAAAAACTTGCTGAACTTGATATCGATTGGAGTCAGAAAAAAAATGGAGCTGAGAAAACTTCGACATTAAATATCATCACCTCTTACGAATTGCTTCAAAATGAAAAGAAAGTCGCCTCTCTCACAGGTGGCGAAAAAGCTACACTCAAGTTAAGCTTGACCAACAAAGGCAAAACTCCTCTCTACCGTTTTATTGCACTGGGTTCTTCGGAACATGGACTCCTCAACAATCGTGAATTTGTGTTTGGAAAAATAAATCCGAGCGAGACAAAAAGCCAAAGCGTTTCCATCGACATTCCAGATGGTGTCCCTGCTCAGGAACTCCCCATGACCCTTAGCTTTCAGAGCGATCACACCGAAATGAAAACCGAAAAAGAAAAAATGCTCCTCATTCCTATTCGTTCTAAGGATACTCCCGAGTTTGGCATTAGCTTCAACTTTAAAGAAGAGGGTCAGAAAAATTTAGGTAACAAAAAACCTCTTCACCTCGAAGTTTCCGTTGAAAATACCGGAAAAGGAAACTCTGGAAAAGACACCATCGCCACGCTTAGCAACGAAAGTGGAGATTCAGTGTTTTTGAAAAAAGGCCGAGCTGTGTTGGGAACCTTAAAGCCAAAAGAATCTAAAACGGTTGATTTTGTTTTCTATCTCGAACCAGAATTTACTGAAAAAGACGTGCAACTCGATTTTCTCCTCTATGATTCCGAACATGTCGTTGCTCTTGAAAAAACCATTAGCCTCCACCTCGCAAATGGCCACCTGTCACCAGCTCCAGGCCAACAGCTTCGTGGACCGCAAATTTTCTTATCCCAAAAAAATACTGATTCTAAAAATGTGGGAGCAAAGTGGCAGTTGGAAGGCGTGATAAAAGACGACAAAAACATAAAAGATTATTTTGTTTTTGTTCAAGAAAAAAAGATGGCTTATTTTCCTGCTGAAAAGCTAACAAAAGAACTTCCGTTTTCACTTTCTCTTCCCCTGGAAAAAGGAAACAACAAAATCACCATTGGCGCGCGTGACTACGACGATCTTGTCAGCCGCGAAACCATCGTGATAAGGAGAAGTGATTCCTAATGGAAGTGGTGTACGGCTCTCAAGCTTTTCCAGATTCAGTTTTGTCTCCCATCGTGTGCATGGGAAATTTTGATGGCGTTCATAGTGGGCATCAGATTTTGCTCCAAAAAACCTTAGAAATCGCTGCGACACAAAAAGGAAACGCTTGTCTTTACACTTTTTTTCCTCATCCTGCGCAAGTTCTTTCTCGTGACGCAGCTCCAGTGCTTATTCAAACTCTAGATCAAAAAATTGATTTTCTTTCTCAGTTTCACCTTTCGTTTCTCATTATCGAAAAATTCAATGCAGCCTTTTCAGAATTAAGTCCCGAAGCTTTTTTTCGTGAAATCATTCTTGATAAACTTCATCCAAACACCCTTATTGTGGGATACGATTTTACGTTCGGAAAACACCGCACAGGAAATATTGAAAGCCTAAAAAGAATGTGCACCGAACAAAACATAAAGCTTGTTGTGGTTGAAGCACAGTTTCAAGACAAAACACTCATCAGCTCTTCCCACATCAGAACTTTGGTGGCCGCTGGAAATATTTCAAGGGCAAATGAATTGCTTGGGCACCCTTACCAAATTGAAGGCACGGTCATTAAAGGCCGTGGGATGGGCGGTTCGCTTGGTGCTCACACGGCAAATATTGAAACCGAAAATAAACTTGTTCCAAAAAATGGCGTTTATCTTACGCGCACTTCCATTTTAGAAAACACAAAACCACTTCACAGAAGCTATCACCTCAAAGAGGCTCCCAGCATTTCAAGTGTCGGCTGGAACCCTACTTTCCCAGGTTCGCCGTTTTCTATTGAAACCCATTTTTTGAAACACAACGAAAATATTTTGGGAAAATTTATCCAAATCGATTTTCTCGAACGTCTTCGAGATCAAATCAAATTTGAATCTCCTGCTGCTCTCAAAGAACAGATTGCTGCAGACATTGATGAGGCAAGGCAAAAACATGGCTTGTGAACTTGATCTTGGTACTTTAATTGGAGTTGCCTCAAGAAAAAATGCTGCTTCACATAATTTTCATCAGCTTACGCAAAAAGTATTTTTCACTTCTCCCAAAAAATTTACGTTTATTCCCTTTCATCTCCCGAAGAAAAAAGAAAAACACCTTCCGCATCTCATGAAACTTCTCGATTTTGAAGCTCTCTTTTTAGAAGAATCTGTAAGTTTCCCACACACAAGATTTGAAAATGATTTTTTGTACCGCAAAGGAAAAACAATTAAAGCATCTTCACTGAGTTTGCTGGTATTGCAAGAGCTCTCCAAGGAAATGAAGTACACTCACTTTGTTTTACGGGGCTCCAAAAAAACGGCGTGGCTTCAAGCTGCGCTTGGAGGAAAAAAATCTCACTTCACGCATAAAGCAAAACACACAAAACAAGATTCAAAACTGATCATCGAAATCTCTCCACCAAAAACAAAGTCAAAACAAAAGCCTTTCATCTCCCATACCACCTTTCAACACCTACGCACACTCATGGCCTTAAAGCTGATGAGAAAAAAATAAAAGCGCACATTTGAGGTAGTTTTTACTCGTTTAAAAGGTAAGTTTCACCCCTTTTTCTACTTCTCGATTTTTTCCACTTCATTTTCACCTTACAATTCAGACGTTTACGAAACATCTTTCAAGCAGTTCTTGGCATAAGGCTTGTAGCCTATCACCTTGGGGCCAACAGGGGTGGAGGTAGATGTGCCAAAGGTTCAGGAAAAAAAGATATTGCTGGTAGAAGAAGATTCAGCGAAAACGAGATTTTGGGAGCGATGCCTGAAGGAAACAGGTGAACACGTTCATCATGTTACGTGTAGTTTTGAAGAAGCTCAGCATTTACTTAAAGACGAACGCTACGATCTTCTTATCAGCGAAGTAAACCTCAAAGATAAGCACGGCTTCGAACTCTCGCGTTTGGCGAAGGCAAAAAATCCAGCTATCGAAGTGATTTTCACCACCAGCTACAAAACGGATTTTTCGCGCTATCATCTTTCGGATAGCCATTTTCACTTTTTGCAACAGCCGTTCATCAACGTTTCAGAAATCGCGCAATTTATCTCACGGCTCCTCTACGGAAAAAACGTCTACGCCTCAGCACCCGAGGATTCGTTCACCGAAGATGAAATCTATCCACAAGTGACGCGTTGGAAGTTATAGCGGAACGAGGCCAGCAAATTCTGCAATGAGGCGTTTCACCATTCCACTTTGAAATTTCACGGTTACTTTGTGGCCTGCATTTGATTTTTCAGATTGGGTAATAATACCGGAGCCAAAACTTGGGTGTTGTACTTTTCTTCCTTTTGGAAAAAGTTTTTGCTGCTCATAGTTTGGCGTTTGATCGAAGTCGTAATCAAAGTCATTGCTGACATCAACAGCACTTTCTTCCACAACAGCATAGTGGCCAGCTGTGTGCGAAAGCTGATTTAAGTCTCGCAAGCGAGAAGCTGGTGTTGACGCTTTTGCACTTCGTCTCTCACTGAGTTCGGCTGGAATCTCTTCAAGAAAACGAGAAGGAATGCTGTATTTTTCTTTTCCAAACACGCGACGACGAAACGCGTGCGTTAAGTGCAGCTCTTGCATCGCGCGTGTCATACCTACATAGCAAAGCCGGCGCTCTTCTTCCAACTCTTCGGGGTCATCAAGCGAACGTGCATGTGGGAAAAGACCTTCCTCCATACCCACCAAGTAAACTAGTGGATATTCAAGGCCCTTCGCTAAGTGAAGTGTCATGAGGGTTACAGCGCCCATGTCATCGTCAATTTTGTCAGCTTCGGAAACAAGCGCAACTTGGTCTAAAAATTCTGCCAATGCATTTTCAGCTTCAAGTGGACGAAATTCTTCAATAGCACTTACAAGTTCGTTGATATTTTCAAGCTTTGCTTCAGCTTCAATAGTGCCAAGACTTGCAAGCGATTCAACATATGCTGTTTTTTCCAAAACTTGATGCACAAGATCCTTCAGTGAAAGATTTTTTGCTTCATCCCGAAGCAGAGAAAGCAAAGCATGGAAGTCTTGTATTTTTTTGGTGAGGCCACCTTTTGTGAAACCACTTTCACTAAACGGCTGAAGCGCATCAAAAAGGGAAAGCGCATTTTCTTGTGAAAACAACTCCAGTTTTTCTAAACTTGTTTTTCCAATTCCACGCGCGGGTACATTAAGAATGCGCTTGAAGGCGATATCATCACGAGAATCTTGCAAAAGGCGTAAGTAGGCAAGAATGTCTTTCACTTCTGCGCGAGCATAAAACTTCATACCACCATAAATTTTATAAGGAATACCATGTTCACGAAAAGCTTCTTCAAAAGATCTTGATTGAGCATTGGTGCGATAAAAACATGCCACCTCTTTGTAGCTTTTTCCTTCTTGAATATACTGCTTAATATGCCTCGCTACACTTTTTGCTTCTTCACGATCTGAAGCAAAAGAAGAAATGACCACTTTTTTTCCTTGTTCATTTTCAGTCCAGAGTGATTTTGACTTCCGCCCTGCATTCCTTGACACCACTGCTTCTGCGGCTGCAATGATAGATGCGGTTGAACGATAATTTTGCTCCAATTTTACCACTTGCGCGCCAGCAAAATCTTTTTCGAAGCGCAGAATGTTGGAAACATCAGCACCTCTCCATTTGTAAATAGACTGATCATCATCTCCAACAACACAAATATTTTTATACTTTTGTGAAAGCAAGCGAAGCAATTTGTACTGCGCATTGTTGGTATCTTGATATTCATCCACCAAGAGATAACGCCACCGTTCTTGATACGCTTCACAAAGTGCTGGTTGCGTTTCAAAAAGCCAAACCGTGAGACGAATGAGATCTCCAAAATCCATGGCTTGCAATTCGGTAAGACGTTTTTGATACAAGTGGTAAATCTGTGAAATTTTTCTGAGGTATGGATTCTGAAGGCCCTCTTTCTCAAATGCTTCTGGAGAAAGGCAGGCATCCTTCGCTCGGGAAATGCGGTCTAACACTGAACGTGGTGGCAAACGATTTTGATCGAGGTTCAGCTGCGCTAGACATTCTTTGAGCAAGGTAAGTTGATCGGAGTCGTCATAAATAACAAAGTTTGAAGAATAGCCAAGATACTCTGCATGCTTTCGTAAAAGTTTTAAACAGGTAGAGTGAAAGGTCCCCGCAGTTACTTCTCTTGCCTTAAAACCGATGAGTTCTTCACATCGCTTTCTCAACTCGGCTGCCGCTTTGTTGGTAAACGTTAAAGCCAAGATGTGAGACGGAAAGGCAATGTTTTCGGAAATGAGCCGCGAGATTCTATGTACAAGCGTTTTCGTCTTGCCTGAACCTGGGCCCGCCAAAATCAATAGTGGCCCATCGGAAATTTCTACAGCTTTATTCTGTGCGTGATTTAACATAGTAATATCATTTCGCGAAAACCTTATTCAACGGTTACGCTTTTGGCTAAATTTCTGGGTTGGTCAACATCGGTACCTTTGTGGTCTGCCACATAATAAGCAAAAAGCTGTAATGCAACAGAAACAAAAAGTGGCGACACGCACCAAGAAGATGCTGGAAGAAAGAGACTATTTTCAGCCATGGCAGCTGAAGCCACATCACCTTCTGTAGCAAGCATCAACACTTTTGCTCCTCTTGCTTTTACTTCTTCTACATTAGAAAGCATTTTTTCATGCACTTGATCTTGCAAACAAATGGCGATGACGGGAACACCTTTATCAATAAGGGCTATAGGGCCATGCTTCAATTCTCCTGCGGCATAACCTTCTGCGTGAATGTAAGAAATCTCTTTAAGCTTCAAGGCACCTTCCAAAGCTGAAGGAAAATGAATACCTCGTCCCAAATAAAAAATATGTTCAGAAGCAGCATACTTTTTTGCAAGCTCCTGAATACTTGGTGCCACATCCATTAAAATGGAATCAATTTCCCTGGGAACGGTGAGCAGTTCTTGAAGCGAATGTGATATTTCAGCATCGCTCATTGTTTTTCGCCGAAACGAAATATCTAGTGCAAGCAAATACAACAAAATAAGCTGAGTGGTAAAAGCTTTTGTGGAAGCCACTCCAATTTCAGGACCTGCATGGTTATAAAGTGTTGCATCGCTTAAACGTGGGATAGCACTGCCAACCACATTGCAGATGCTTAGGATGGTAATCTTGCTCTCAAGTTTAAGTTTTTTAATCGCAGCCAAAGTATCTGCTGTTTCACCGGACTGAGAAATAGGAAGCAAAAGCGTGCGGCCACTCAAAACAGGCTCGCGATATCGAAACTCGCTGGCAAGCTCTACGCTCACTCTCACTTTTGCAAGGCTTTCGATAAGGTATTTTCCAATCACGCCAGCATGATAAGAAGTGCCGCACGCCACGATGGTAATTTCATCAAAAGGAAATTCATTGTTGCCACACACTTCTTGAAGCTCATCGAGGGTTACTTTTCCTTCTGAAAGACTAATCCTTCCGGTGAAAGCATCCTCAATCACTTGCGGTTGCTCGTGAATTTCTTTGAGCATAAAATGTTTGTACCCGCCACGTTCTGCCATGAATGGTGTCCATGGAATGTGTTTCGTGGGCCGAGAAACTTCTTTTCCATCAGCCGAATAAATGGTGGTTTTCTTTTGTTCAATAACAGCAAGATCGTGATCTTCGAGAAAAATAACTTCGTTGGTATACGAGAGCAACGCGGGAATATCAGATGCGACAAGGCCCATCTGTGCATTGGCTCCAAGCACAAGTGGTGAGCCGTGTTTCGCCAGATAGAGTCTGTCTGGTTCACTTTCGTGCATAATTACAAAGGCATAATTTCCTTTGATGTCACTCAAAGCTTTTCTAAGCGCTAACAGCATGTCGCCTTCCGTTTGAAAATAATAATCAATAAGATGGCACGCTACTTCAGTGTCTGTTTCAGATTCAAAAATATGGCCGCGTTCAATAAGCATTGCGCGAAGCTGATTATAATTTTCAATAATTCCATTGTGGACCAAAACAATTCCACCCGACCTATGCGGATGGGCATTAATTTCGGAAGGTTTTCCATGAGTGGCCCATCTTGTGTGGCCGATTCCAATTATGCCCGAGAGTGGTTTTTCTTGTAGTAAAGTTTCAAGCTGTGAAAGTTTTCCCATGGCACGACGAAGTTCAATTTTTTGATCATGAATAATAGCAATGCCCGCAGAGTCATATCCTCTATACTCAAGACGACGAAGCCCTTCCACGATAACACGAGAAATATTTTGATCACCAACACAACCAATAATTCCACACATAAAAATATCCTATTTCTTTTTCTTTCGTTTCCATTTTGGCTGCCAAGACTTGATGATAACTTGTTCAGCGCGAGAAAGTGCCAAAACATTTGGCGGAACATTTTTGGTAATGGTTGAACCTGCTCCAATAGTACTGCCAGCCCCAATGCTTACGGGAGCAATGAACTGCACATCGCTGCCAACAAAAGCCCTGTCACCAATTATGGTTTTGTGTTTTTGATTGCCATCATAATTGCACGTAATGGTACCACAACCAATGTTTGCATCTGCACCGATGACGCTATCACCAAGATACGTGAGATGAGAAACTTTAGCGCCTTTTTTCAAAACAGATTTTTTTATCTCTACAAAATTTCCAATTTTTACCTTTTCTCCAATACTTGTTCCAGGTCGAATGCGTGCAAATGGCCCCACCACAGCACCTTCCGCCACTTTACTTTCTTCAATGGAACTCATTGACTTCACACAAACTGAATTGGAAAGTGTTGCATTTTTCAACACCACCGAATGTTCAATCACACAAGAAGAACCCACACTACTTGCTCCTTGCAAATGAGCTCCAGGAAAAATGATGCTGTCTTCACCAATTTTTACATCTGCATCCACATAAGTATTTTCAGGGTCAACAAACGTAACTCCGTTTAACATGTGAGTTGTGTTAATTCTTTTTCTCATCAATTTTTCAGCGTAAGCTAAATCGACACGATTGTTCACTCCTAAAAATTCTGTTTCGTCTGAAGAAACAAAAGTAAAAATGGAATGATTTTCTTTCACTGCCTGAGGAATAATTTCGGGGAGATAATATTCGTGCGTAAGTGTATCGGCTTTTATTTTTTTGAGGCTTTTAAAAAGAAATTCTGCTTTCACACAATAGACACCTGCGTTTGCTTCCGTAATTTGCAACTCTGCTTCTGTTGCGTTTTTTGCCTCTTTCACCTTGATAACTCTGGCGTCTAGGTCTCTGATAACTCTTCCATATTGTTTTGCATCTTGAAGCTGCATGGTAATAAGGCCCAATGTCGCCTTTTTTTCTTGTACGCGCTTCACAAAGTTGAGAATGGTTTCCTGTTTTAAAAGTGGAACATCGCCACTCAAAATGAGCACATAGCCTTTAAACCCCTCCAAGGCTTTTTTTGCGGCCAACACGGCATGAGCTGTTCCCAAAGGTTTAGACTGGATGACAAACGTATGTTTGTTTTCTTTGAGGTATTCCTTCACATCACTTTGAGCAGGAGAAACAATACTGAAGACACGTTTTGATTTCAAAACTTTTGCGAAATCAAGAGGATATGAAATCATCGGCCTGCCAGCAATCTGATGCATCACTTTAGAAGACCTGGATTTCATGCGTGTTCCCATGCCTGCGGCCAAAATGAGAACTGAAATTTCAGACATACTTTAAACTCCTTCTCTGATGCATTTAAAGGCTGATATGCAAAGTGCGGCACTCTATGAAAATATCATTGTTGATGCAAGTACGATTTCGAACCACGAAACACCAATGCCCTTTTGACAATGAATGGCAGCAATGCTAGCACTGGCCGCACTTGCGCGCCAAAGCCAAGTGTGGAGCAAACTGCATGGAACAACACGAAGACAATCTGCACGACGAAGCCACTCATGTGGAAAAAGTAGAAACTCCAGCAGGCGAAATCAAATTGCCTCATAAAGACTTGTACCCAAACGCACCAAAAAAAACCTTTGGCAGAAATTTTTTCGCTGTTTTTGTCTTTCTTCTCCTTCTCACTTTTATGCGAGCCGTTCTTCTTTCATCTCCAAAACAACTCCCCTTAAAGAACGAAGCAGATCCTGTGGAAGAACAGCTTGCGCCTGAAAAAGCGCATGAAGCAACTCCACAAACAAAAGTTGAAGAAACTCTCAAAACAATCCTTGAAAATAAAGTGTCCAAAGATGAAACAAGCGAAGAAAAAGCCGCGGAAGATTTACCTAAGGCAAACATAATCGATTTCAACACGCTTACCGAAGCGAATGAAGCAAAAAGACAAGAAGAAGTGAAAGCAGAAAAAATTCCAAAGCCCAAAAAGAAAATGCTTAAAAAATCATCTCCAATTGAATTCACAGAAGAAGAATTGAATAACGATTTGGCCGAAAAGCTGAATCTTGAGCGCCTCTCCAATGGCGAATCTAACGAAGCCGCGCAATAAAGCTCACTTGCCTTTTTTCCGTTTTGTTTTTTCTGTAGGAAGCAAGCCTCTCATCTTCAAACGTGCATATGTGCACTACATCAATATTATTTTCGCCAACGCCTGCATGCAAAAGCTGTTGTTTATTTATCTGAGCCAAATCTAAATGCGTTCCTGTTTCAGAAAAACGCGACGCAAGTTCACTGCCCACTTCGTAATGTGTTTTACAAATGCACGGACCAATTACTGCCAAAAGATCTTGAGGTTTGGTTTTGTAGTTTTTTTGCAAATACATTACCGTTTTCTTCAGAATTTCTTGCTCTGTTCCTCTCCAACCCGCATGAACAGCTGCCACATGATTTTGCTTTGAATCATAAAGTAAAATGGGAACACAATCTGCCGTTCTCACGAAACATAAAACATTTTTTTCCGTGCTCACAAAAGCATCTGCCGTATACATTTCTGATTTCTGCTCATCAAGAGAAACAATAATGTCAGAGTGAATTTGCTTCGTGTGTGGAATAAAAAATGAAGAAAATGTTTTATCAGAAATCAAAAGATCAGCATTACCAAATCCATGAACAATTTCTTTTTTTTCTTTCAACAAAGCTGATTGATAGATGCATTCATTTTTCATGAAAGAGTTGGCTCACTTTTTCTCAAAACGTCTAAAAGCTCTTGCAAATCGTTTGGCAACGGTGCCTCAAATGAAAGTTCATCGTGCGTACGAGGATGAGAAAAATTCATCCTGAAAGAATGCAACGCCGGCCGCTGAAGTTTGGAAAGATAAAGTTTAAGCTGCTTTAATTGGATGCGGTTCACTTGTTTTTCTCCGCCATAAGTAATGTCTCCTACCAAAGGAAAACCTGCTTCCGAAAAATGCACTCGAATTTGATGTGTTCTTCCCGTGTGAAGCGCAACCTCTACAAGTGTCACCCCACAGGAAAACCGCTCCAGCACTTTCCATGCGGTCAATGCTTCTTTTGGCTTTAAAGTATGTTGCGAATATTTTTTTCTATCTCTTTGCGATCTCCCAATGGCTGTGGAAAAACTTCCGCTTTCGTCTTTGAACTTTCCATAGACAAATGCCAAGTAGGTTTTGCTGAGACTTCGTGAAGAAAATTGCGTAGCAAGTGATTGATGCGCAAGATCATTTTTGGCTGCAACCATCACTCCACTTGTTCCCTTGTCGAGGCGATGCACAATGCCTGGTTTGAGTTCTCCGCCAATGCCAGAAAGGTCTTTGCAGTGTGCAAGCAAGGCATTAACCAGCGTTCCCTTCGCATTGCCTTTTGCCGGATGAACCACAATGCCCGCCTGTTTGTTCAACACAATAATATCAGCATCTTCATACAGCACATCCAAGTGAATATGTTCTGGAATAACATCTATGGTTTCAGGTTCCGGAAGCGTAAGGGAAAACAGCATTCCCTCTTCCACAATAAGGGAGGGCTTTAGCTTTGAAGTGTGAGGAGAGGAAATAAGTTTTTTTTCAAAAAGCCGCTTTACCGATGAGCGAGAATAATTTTGCACCTTCTCGGAAAGAAAGACATCAAGCCGTTTTCCGGCCGACACCCCATCTACTTTGAGTTGAATTTTTTCTTCTTGTTGATGCTTCATAAGCTGCAGGCTTACGATGTCGAAGAAGAGACATCAAGGGTTATTCCGGGAATTGATGTTGAGTTGGAAATATTTTGCGGAAAACTTTGCTTCGCTCCAATTTTCCCGCTCAAGCGCCGCGGGAAAATCGTCCAACATTTCGGCCTTCATCGTTTTGCTTATGGCTGTTAAAGAGATGAAGGCCTCAAAAGTGCACTCCCGCAAAGTTTTCCGCAAAAGATTTTGAATTGGAACATCAGTACCACTGCATTTCGTTTTTGAATCACTAGATTCACAAATGCAGTCTTAAAAATGGATTCCACTGTTCATAGAGGCTTTGCATTTTGAGTCCTGTTAAAAAGGGAACTGCGTTTGGCCTTTTAGGCTTCTTCAACAATGGCATTCCTGCTTCAAAAGGAAGAAAATCTCCTTTTTTGTGATTGCAGGCATAACAGCTGGTGACCACGTTTTCCCAACTGGTTTTTCCTCCCCTCGAACGTGGTATGACGTGGTCGAAGTTGAGCTCGGCCCTGGGAAATGTGTGATAGCAATACTGACACGTAAAGTTGTCTCGAAGAAAAATATTATTGCGAGAAAACTTCATATTTCTCATGGGAAGTTTGTCAAACGTTTGAAGTAGTATCACCCGCGGAACCGCAACAGACCTATTCACCAGGCCAATGAGTTCGGAAGAAACACCTGATTGCTGCCATGAGAAAAAATCAAAGGTTTGATAATTGCCATCAACGGCGCGTGCAATACCACCATACAACATAATAAAGGCACGTTTTACAGAAGTAATATGAACGGGAAGAAAACTGCGGTTTAAAACGAGAACGGCGGTTTGAAGAAGAGCACTTTGGCGTTGGTTCTTGAAGACACGCTCCTTTCACTTATGATTCTGCGTTCACCTCTTTAATCATCAATCCTTTTCCAAGCAAAGCGTTTGCGCGAACTAAAGCTTCGGCAGCGTCGGCATCACGAATTCTCATGGCTTGCACGATATCTCTGTGCTGTGCAAAGGCTTCCTGATTTTTTCCTGATAATGCAATATGAATGCTGAAACGCTGAAATTTGTTTCCTAAAATGGAAATCATTGAGCGCAACTGCTCATTTCCTGATGCTTTGTTAATAATCTCGTGAAAGGCGCGATGAACGCGCAAATTTCCTTGAAGGTCGCCAGCATGATGATACTTTTCCATCTCTTCGTTGCACGCTAACATTTGATCAAGCTCTGTAGCACTAATGCGCGGAGTAGCTAGCCTTGCAGCATAGCCTTCCAAAAGAGCACGCACGTCGTAAAATTCTACTACGTCTTTTTCGGTAATGGTTGAAACCCTTGCTCCTCGCCTGGGAATGACGGTGAGAAAACCTTCAGAACCAAGTTGCCTCAAAGCCTCGCGAATAGGCGTTCTGCTGATGCCAAAACGTTCGGCAAGCGCAGGTTCGGAAACCCTTTCGCCAGGACGCATATCCCCTTTTATGATTGAAGTTCTGATGGCGTCTACAATGCGTTCTCGAAGAGTGATACTGCTTCCAAAAGAAGACCGAATCTGAGTTGACATAAACACCCCTCCAAAGAAATGAAAGATTCATGTTTTCAGGCCGTCGGCACTGTCGCATAAAAAAGAGCGGAAGTCAATTTGAGATCGTCTCAAAAAGGGAATGGCGCATCACAAGTGCATCTTCTTGATTATCAGAATAGTAAGATCGGCGATATCCCACGCCTTTAAAGTGGTATTTTTCGTATAAACGGATGGCTTGAAGGTTGGAAGCCCTTACCAAAAGATAAATATGCTGGACCTGATGTTGCCTTGCCCTGCGAAGAAGCTCTTCCATCAACAAAGCGCCTATTCCTTGCCGCTGCTTGTCCACACGAACGCCAATATTGTGGAGTTCGATCTCATCTTCAATTTCTTGAAAGACCATATAGGCAAGCAAATCATCAGCTTTTTTAGCAACTACAATGTGCAAGGCATCGAGACTAGAAAGCTCTTCGTATGATTGTCTGGACCAAGGAAGTGTAAACAGCGTTTGCTCAATCTGCATCACGTCATCAAGATCTTCTGGATGAAATTCAGTCAAACGAATGCCGGACGTTGTCTTCATGTGCGAATCAAGCTTTTGCCTTCGTAGCAAGCGGCGGTTCCCAAATGGGCTTCTATGCGAAGCAGTTGATTGTATTTTGCAATGCGATCGGTTCGGCAAAGGCTTCCAGTTTTTATCTGACCCGCAGATGTTGCCACAGCAATATCTGCGATGGTTGCATCTTCTGTTTCACCAGAGCGATGCGAAATAATGGTAGCAAACCCAGCTTCTTTCGCCATGCGAATGCAGGCTAAAGTTTCGGTGAGCGTTCCAATTTGATTTGGCTTGATCAAAATAGCATTGGCAGCTTTCTCAAGAATTCCCTTTTGCAATCTGTTGGTGTTGGTCACAAAAAGGTCATCGCCTACCAACTGACAACGTTTTCCAAGTTTTTTCGTTAAGTGCTTCCAGTCTTCCCACGCATCTTCAGCGAGTCCATCTTCAAGTGAAAACAGTGGAAATGCTGAACACAACTTTTCATACCAAGTGCACAGCTGTTCAGCTGACCACACCGCATTTTCGGCTTGCAGGTGATATTTTCCATCTTTGAAAAATGAAGAGGCCGCTGCATCAATGGCCAACACAACATCTTTGCCAGCTTTGTATCCAGCTTCTTCAACGGCTTGCACCACAAGGGCTGCAGCCTCTTGATTGGAAGCTAAGTTTGGGGCAAAACCACCTTCATCGCCAACTGAAGTTGAAAACTTTTTTGCCTTCAACACTTTTTTTAAGGTGTGAAAAATTTCAGCGCCCATACGCAAGGCTTCCGAAAAAGAGTTGGCACCTACTGGCATGATCATCCACTCTTGAATGTCCACATTATTATCGGCATGCTCTCCACCATTGAGGATATTCATCATGGGAACAGGTAATATATTTGGTTTCTCAACGCCCGCTAATTCAGCAATGTAGCGATACAGCGGAATGTGCTTTGTTTCACTTGCAGCGTGAGCAAGCGCCAATGAAACTCCAAGAATGGCATTAGCTCCTAGCTTTTCTTTATTTTCCGTGCCGTCAATTTCGCACATGAGTTTATCGTGAGCTGTTTGATCAAAAACTGATTTCCCCTTCAAGGCATCGGCAATCACCGTGTTAACATGTGACACCGCTTTGCTCACACCTTTTCCGCCGTAACGTTTTTTATCACCATCCCGAAGTTCGCAAGCTTCGTGAATACCAGTAGAAGCACCCGATGGCACAGAAGCTCTGCCTTTGCTTTTTGAAGTGATCACTTCAACTTCAAGCGTGGGATTTCCCCTTGAATCTAAAACTTCAAGGGCTTTGATTTCACGAATTTCACTCATAATGTCTCCTTGTTGAAACAGCTGCTATAAGTTTTAGGGAGTGATTGCAAGTTCAAGATCTTTGCGAATCTTTTCTTTCTCATTCGGATGATACCAATGCACATTTTTTTCTTTTCGAAGCCACGTCAGCTGACGCTTTGCATACTTGCGCGTATTTTGTTTCATCTCAGAAACAGCTTCGTCCAAACTTTTTTCACCTTGAAGATGAGCAATCATTTCTTTGTAGCCAACGGCATGAAATGCTTGCAAATGGGGCGAATGCTGGCGAAGCAAATTTTTCACTTCCTCTAAAAAACCTGCATTCATCATTTCATCAACTCGTGTATTAATTCTTTCGTAAAGCACATCGCGCTCAAGTTTCAGTCCAATTTTGAAGGATGGATATCGCTCATGCTCTTGCTCTAAAAGAAGCAAGTCGCTTGGTTTTTTTCCGGTGAGGTGAAGCAATTCAAGTGCGCGCATGATGCGACTGGAATGATGTGGATGCACTTTTTTTGCAAACGCGGGATCTTGTTCGAAAAGCTCATCATGCAAAAACTGTTTTCCCTTTTCAGCTTGAAGCTTGGCTAAGTGTTCCCGAAAAACCTCATCCCGTTGAGGCAGTGGCGAAACACCATACAAAAGGGAGCGAATATACAAACCAGTTCCTCCAACGACAAAAACATTTTTTTTCCGTTGCCAAATATCAGCTATTGCTTTTTCGGCATGTTGCAAAAACTGGCCAAGATCAAACGGCTTGTCTGGAGGAAGAAGATCGATAAGGTGATAAGGAACTTCGCTGCGTTCAGCTTGCGTTAGTTTCGCCGTGCCAATATCCATTCCTTCATACACTTGCTGGGAGTCTGCTGAAATAATTTCAGCATCAAAGAAAGGCGCCAAAGCATGAGCCAGACTACTTTTCCCGCTTGCGGTTGCACCTAAAAAGAGAACTAGTTTTTTCACGTTTTCCTAAACCCGTTTGAAGCGACGTTCAATTTCATTTTTTTCGAATACAATTAATATGGGCCTGCCATGAGGACAGTGCGTCACGTTGCCCTCTTTAATTTGACGAAGCAAATCTTGCATCTCGAGCGACGAAAGCTGATCGCCACCTCGAATTTGACGATGACATGCCATAGTAGCAAAAAGCCTATCCAGGCTTTGCTCTAGCGCTGCGCTTTGGCCAAACTGGGACAAGTCATGCACGATTTGCTCCAGCAAACTTGGCAGCGAAGAAACTTTCAGCAAAGAAGGATATGCCTTAATCACAAAACTGCGCTCACCAAAAGGTTCGATCTCAAATCCCAAACGCGGGAAGAGATGCAAGTGTTCCAAAAGTGTGCTGGCTTCTTCCAAGCCCAGCTCAAGGGTTTCCGGCAACAGGAGCTGTTGTTGCTCAATGCGAGAAGCTTCATATTGCTGTTTGAAGAGATCGAAGCCGATGCGTTCGTGCGCGGCGTGTTGATCGATGAGCACCAACCTGCTTCCACTGGCTTCGCAAATCACATACGTGCGATCGAACTGACCCAGCACATCCACATCGGAAAGCACATTTCCACCGGGAAGTGGAAGTTCCAACGAGGCATCGTGATGCATCTGCTGTTGAAGGGGCTCAAACGAATTTGCTTCAGCAAGGGGATACACCTTTTCCTTTTGGGAAAAAATTGGAGACGAAAACACATTTCGCTTTTCAACGTGAGCAACGGTTTTCTTTTCATAGCTTCTCTCTGTTTCGTCACGTGTATTGAGAGGAGAAACATGAGCAGCAGAAAACTGAAATTCTTCCTGAGGCTTAAATGACAACGCTTTCCGAACGCTTGATTTTATAAAATCATATACAAGTGATGGTTCAGAAAATCTTACTTCGCGTTTTTGTGGATGCACATTTACGTCGACTAAACTGGGATCAAGTTCCAAAAACAAAACCCCCAAAGGATAACGTCCATGCGCAAGCCTTTCCCCATAAGCCGATGAAAAGGCATGAAGTAAACTTTTGTCTTTTATTGCTCTCCCATTCACAAAGAGTGAAGCATATTTTGCCTGCGCTTTTGAGTAATCTTCATGCGCCACAAAACCTTGCAGTGAGTAATCGTCGGCATGTTCTTCCACCGTAAAGAGAGCTTCTTCTTTTATTTTCTGGCCGAAGACATCTGCAATTCTGCCTTTGGGATCTGGCCGAACGGGAAAGACCATGTACTGTTTTCCATCGCGAAGAAGTTCAAAACGTTTTGAAGGATGAGATAAAGCTGCCTGCTGAAACACTTCGACAATGTGGTTGAATTCAATGTGATCCGATTTTAAAAACTTAAGCCGCGCTGGAACGTTATAAAACAAATCTTCCACCACAACACTAGTTCCCGCGGGACATCCAAAGTGTCCTTGCTCAACTATTTCGCCACCCATGGCTACTATTTTGATGCCGTCACTTTTGCCTGAAGCAAGTTTCGTCTCTATGCTAAACTTCGACACTGCACTAGCCGCAGCCAAGGCTTCGCCCCGAAAACCAAAAGAAGCAATGCTCCACAAATCGTTGTCAGACTTGATTTTGCTGGTGGCATGTCGAATGATTGAAAGCTTTGCATCTTCGGCATCCATGCCGCAACCATTGTCGGTAACACGGATACACTTTTTTCCGCCTTCGCTAACTTCTACTGTAATCACATCGGCAGCTGCATCTAAGGCATTTTCAATCAGCTCTTTCAACACCGATGCCGGGCGCTCTATCACTTCACCAGCGGCAATTCTTTCGATCACACTTCTCTCTAGAACGCGAATATTCCCCATAACGCCTCTTTCGTTGCCTCAATAGTTCAGTTCTCTTATCAGCCTTTTCAAAGACTGCAAATGTGAAAAAAAATTCTGCCCCACTTCTGTGGAAAAGTTCGGATAAAAAGAAGAGAACGAAAATTTAAAAAAAATACAACCTATAAATTCGTAAGCTTTTATTTTATATCATTTTATTTTGATTAATTTTTGTGCATTCCGGAGAAAGAAGCATTTCGTATACACTCGAAGCCAAGCACATGGGTTTTATACACACACTTATCCACATTTTGTGTGCACAAAAAGTTTCACGAAAAAGCAGAACTTCGTTATTTTTTCAGCTCTTGCTTCACTGCTTCCACAATCGCATCTTTATAAGACTTAAATTCTTCCTGATAATCTTCCGCACCAAGATGATATGGAATGTCGGGAATAACTCCCACATTTTCAATGTAGCGCGCCATGTTCCCACTGGGAAGTTGCACGGCTTTCGGCCGCACCATAAGTGAAGCCGTGTAACGAACCGTGAGTTCTGAAAAACCAAATTGCTGTTCCTCCACCACATTGCCACCGCACCCCATGGTATTCTCGCCAAATACTTTCACTCTGCCGGCATCTTGCAAAAGTGCTGGAAACATATCACCACCCGAGCAGGAAAGTTCATTCACCAAAAGGACAACCGGTTTGTTATAAGTGAGCTGCTCACCCGTTTCTCTATCGAGGTACGGCAAAATTTCTCCGTAGGGATTACACAAAGGCATGGCATTGGTAAGAAAAGCTCCGTCTTTCAGCGCTGCTCTAATCGTCTTGGTGTAAATACGAAATAATGCTTTGAGCTCATCGAGTTCTTTATCATCGCTTTGTTCAAGGCTGATAAGATCAGATTCAAAATCCTGAAGCCAAGTTCTGGTAGCGCGCAAAGAAAACAACATTGAGGGTGCAGGCTCCTGCAAAAAAAGCCCTGCCGCGCGTTCCACAAAACAAGTGTTTCCTCCCGGATTATTGGTCTGGTCCAAAACTAAAGCATCGGTGTGTAAAGAAAGATATTGCAGCTCGTGAGCAAGAGCAGCCAAAGCTTTTTCAGCCCTATCCCTCCTTTCAATTTTCCACGTATCAAGGCGAAGGTAGCCAATGCTCATTCCATCTTGCGTAAAAATGCCCGTTTGAAATGGAAGTTTTTTACGTTCTACAAAGCTGTCCCAAAGGGGAAAAAATGATTCTTTGCGATAAGGATTCGCTGATTCAGGAAGCAAAGAAGCAAGTGCAAAACTTTGCTTCTGAAAATCATCCCGAGAGGGAATGGTTTGTTCTGCAAGCGTATACCCTTCAACTTTCCAAGGCAGCAAAAACTTTTGCTTGGCTCGCCGTTGTGGAGAATACACTTCAAGCTCTACGGGGTTTTCGGAAAGAAAAGGAAAAATTGACTGCGGGCGAACACTCAAAAACAAAGCTGCAATTTTAAGCGTAGCCAGTTTATTTCCAAGATGAACATATCGCTCCAAATTTTCCAAAGCCTCTAAAGCTGGAACTCCATCCACTGAAAGCACTTCATCACCCTCTTCAAATGGAAAATGCTCTTTTGGCAACAGATCACGATTGATCTCAGTAATAAAAAGCTTTTGCGGATAATATTCCATTTGCAGCGGAAGCCGCACAATTCGAGTGCTGGGAAGTGACCATGAAACATGCGCATCTTGAAGGGTGCTCATGTAATGGATAAAAGCCTCATAGAGATCTTCATCCGAGTTTGCATCTCTTGCCTCTTGAAGCAGTCTATCGGCCATAGTGACAGCTGAGAGCCCAAGGGTATTTTCTTTCCAGGGAAACGGTGCATATCGCTGCTCGAATAAATGAATCAGATCATTTGCATCAGCCAAGCGTTGCTCAAGGCTTAGCTTTGCTTCTGCGGAAGGCGAGAAAAAAAATTGAATGAGAAAAAATGGGGTCAAAAGAAGAAATATTTTTTTTATCATGTTATTCCTTAAAGAGCGGCAAAGACAGATCTGGCCTGCCTTTTAGGTTTTTTGAAATCGTGCACAAAGTGCTGCCTTATCTTTTCCAAAAATGGAAGAAAAAAACTCATTTTCTCCACCGGATCCAATTGACAAGCCTATCCTCGAAGATTATGAACGGCCGCACTAACCCTTACCAAGGAGTAACGTATGAGCACTGGAACCCTTATTTCCAAAGATAACAACGGAAAACTTTGCATCCCCAATAACCCTATTATCCCCTTTATCACCGGCGATGGCATTGGCGAAGATATTACACCTGTTACGCTGAAGGTGCTTGATGCTGCTGTGAAAAAAGCTTACAACGGCGAGAAAAAAATTGTCTGGAAAGAAATTTTTGCCGGAGAACGTGCTCAAAAGGCTTGCGGAGAATGGCTTCCCCAAGCCACTTTCGACGCCATCAAAAAACACCATGTTGCCATAAAAGGCCCACTTACAACTCCAATTGGTGGAGGCATTAGAAGCCTAAACGTAACCTTGCGCCAAGTGTTAGACCTTTACGCATGCGTGCGTCCCGTTCGCCATTTTTCTGGAGTACCAAGCCCCGTAAAAAACCCTGGTGCGTTGAACGTTACTATTTTCAGGGAAAACACAGAAGATATTTACGCTGGCATTGAGTGGAAAAGTGGAACCCCAGAAGCTGAAAAAGTGCGCAATTTTCTGGTAAACGAAATGGGAGCCAACATTAGAGAACTTTCTGGCATTGGCATAAAACCCATGAGCCCATTTGGCAGCAAACGCCTCGTGGAAATGGCAGTTGCTCATGCCGTGAAACACAAATGTGAAAGCGTCACCCTTGTTCATAAAGGGAATATTATGAAATTCACCGAAGGTGCTTTCTGCGAATGGGGCTACGAAATTGCCAAAGAAAAATTTGCCGATTTCATTATCACCGAAAAAGAAGTGTGGGAAAAGCACGATGGAAAAGCTCCAAAAGGAAAAGTGGTCATTAAAGATCGCATCGCAGATGCCATGTTCCAAGAGCTTCTGCTCCGTCCAGAAGAACATCATGTGCTTGCTTCATCAAACTTAAATGGCGATTACCTCTCTGATGCTTGTGCAGCGCAAGTGGGCGGCCTTGGTCTTGCGCCAGGTGCAAACATTGGCGACGAAGTGGCGCTGTTTGAAGCAACACACGGTACAGCTCCAAAGCATGCTGGCCATGATCGCGCAAATCCATCTTCTCTTTTGTTGTCAGGAAACATGATGCTGGAATATTTGGGATGGCAAGAAGCAGCAGATCTTGTCATTTCTGCACTTGAAAAAACTATTTCTCAAAAGAAAGTCACCTACGATCTGGAGCGTCAAATGGAAGGCGCCACAAAACTTTCCTGTTCAGCGTTTGGAGATGCTATTGTCGGGAACATGTAACAACATTTTCATCCTCAATAAAAAAAGCCTCAGTTCAAACTGAGGTTTTTTTTGAAAAAGCACTGGACAGCTCAGAGAGCGCTCCAGAAATTTTCTGAGACAAGGAAGTGTGACGAAAGCACCGGAGGCGTACTGTGTGTGTTGTACGTCGAGGATGCTTGAGGAGCAGTGACGCCGTATCAGGAAATTTATGGAGCGCGACATTTAGAACTTAATTTTCATCCCTACCATGAGTCCCATCCCCTTCAAGCTTACTTTGCCTTGAGTGGTATCTGTTTCTTTACTTTTGAATGGATTCACCCAAGATTTTTTATCGCCCAAAGCTGCATAGGATGGTCGAAGAATGGATGCATTATTTGTTTTTTTGCCGCTCATGGAAGCCCCCGTTTCAGTGATTTTTTGTTTCTTTTTATGATACCAAAAGAGCCTTCAAAAACCTAGTCCTTGATCTTATTCTTTTATCATTTTTAGCTAATAGGCTGAAAAACCTAGCTTTTATAGCTGTGGTATAACTTCATCACCTTGCGCACGTAGCCTTGCGTTTCGGCAAAAGGCGGCACGCCTTTATATTTGCGCACATTTCCAGGCCCTGCATTATAGGCTGCAAGGGCAAGCTCTATACGGCCATCGAAAGATTTGAGCAATTCTTTCAAGTATTTAGCTCCACCGTTTACATTTTCACGCGCATCCCAAATGTTTACGATGCCGAGATGACGTTGCGTGGGCGCATTGATCTGCATCAGCCCTTTTGCCCCCACTCCAGATTGTGCTTTTGGATTAAAATGAGATTCAGCATGGATTACAGCCGCTATAAGCGCTGCTTCCACATTGTGCTTTTTGGCTGCATTGTGAATCATGCTAAAGATGTTTTCATCTACACTTCGCCCCAAGCCTTTTTAAAGTGGCCTTGTCTGTCTAGACCAAAGATTTAAATTCCTTAGTTCCCTAAGATATATTTTTAT
>PCXC01000005.1 GCA_002796345.1 Deltaproteobacteria bacterium CG11_big_fil_rev_8_21_14_0_20_42_23
GCCAGCACTTTCTGTTTCAAGCAATCTTCCTCATGCTGTATCAAGCTATAGCCTAAAAGGAATTTCTCCTCTCGAGCCCATCACTATTGTAGTTGGGGTGATTGCCTTGGGCTCACTTTTTCTTTCTGCTTGTGACGATGGTTCAAAAGCTGACGACAACACCATGCAAGGTGGAGAAGGTGGAAAAGATCCGGGTATGGGCGGCAATGTTGGCACAGGTGCAATGCCTGGAGCTGGCGGTCAATTCGCCGGAAAACCAGACGCAGAGCCAGATGCAGAAGCTATCCTTGATATGGGTGTGTCGCCGGATGCCGAAGATGAAAAAGATGCCGGTGTTGATGCGGCTGTTGATATGGAAATGAAAGAAGCGGATGGCTATGTTCCAGATGTTGCTTCCGATGCAGGCGTTGATGCTGCAGCAGTAGACGCAGTTGCAGATGCAGCTCATGATGCTGGTGTTGAAGCGGATGCAACAGATGCAGCAGATGTGGGAATAACTCCAGACACTACACCGGCGGAAGATGCACAAAGCGCAGATGCAGCTGATGCAGGTGTTGTAGAAGACGCGGCAGTTGTTGTGTTTCCAGATGCTGCTGACGAAGGTGTAGATGAATCGGTTGATGCTGCCAATCCAGATCAAGGCGTAGCTCCAAGAGAAGATGCAGCGCCAGAAGATATGCGTGTTGAAGATGCCGCTGATGCAGCTGTTGATTCCGCAATTGATGCTGAAGTTGATGCGACTCCAGTTCCTCTGGATAGCGACAACGATGGCATTCTTGATGACGAAGATAATTGCGCTTTTGCGGCCAACGCAGATCAAGCCGATATTGACGAAGACGGAATGGGAAACGCCTGCGATCTTGAACGTCCACACATTAATGACGTGTTTGCACGATTGCCCGCAGACATTGTTGAAAGATGCGATGCATATGTCACTCGCATTTTAAATGTAAACGGCACTGATGCTCTGTTTGGCGTTTGTTCTCTTCCCGATACAGCTGGTGAAAATAATGAATCAAATCTTGTGCTGTTCCGTTGCACCTTAGCGAGTGCAGCTTCTTTTCTTGAAGGAGCAGGTTCTGAACAGTGCGAAACAATAGCGCATCTTCCAAGTGAACAAGACGATGTGAATGGTGTTCATCATGTGTATGATGCTACAAGCATGACGCAAGCAGGGAGCAATCAGGCTGCAATTGCTTTAGACAGTGCACTTGGTGGCGGCATTCATCTTGTCAATCTTGAGCAAGGAAACTCACTTCAATTTCGCCACTTCAATCCTCTTACGTTAGGAGCGGGTGGTTTTAGTTTTACGTTTTTGGTGGGAAGAGCGCAAAGTGCCGCGTATGAAAGCGGAAGAATATTTATCGGCAGACTTCCCTCCGCCGAAGAAAGAGATCCAGAAGGAGATGTCATTACAGGCCCATCTCTTTTACAGACTTCTTCAGAAGATTTTCGTGTAGATCGATCAAGTTATAGGGCCTTCTCTCCAGATCTCTCCTTTGAAGCGCTTCATCCTCTCTCATCTTCCCGCATGTTAACCTTAAACAGTGGTGGAGTGAATGTTTTTGGCAATACCGTTCTTCCTTCTTTGCGCATGCTTCGTCTTGATACGCCAGAATTATTAATGGCAACAGAGTTGCGGTTTGAAGAAGGGGTGATGCAGTTGTTTAGCGATCTTGCGATGAGTGTAGATAGGGCCTATGTCTATCCAGCGTGGAGTTCTGAAAACAGTGTATCTGTTGTGAATGTTCAAGCTGATCGTTTGCAAGAGATTGATCGCATCGATCTCTCTTCTCTTGTTCAAGGAAGCATCGTTGGCATTGCTGCTTCGGCGGATTACCTTGCTGTATCAGATTCTGCGGGCGCCATCTTTTTTGCGCCACTTCAAAATGGAGTGCCTGGAGCTTTTGATTGTGTGGCTTCTGTAGAGGCGCCACTTTCACACATTCACTTTGATGGAGCTGGATATTTATATGCCCTTTCAGATGGATCTTACTTTGATGAAGGAAAACGATACATCGCAATAAATCCTAACACGCTTTGTCAGTAGTTTTTTTGCTTCTAGAAATTTCTTGAACCCTCTTCACAAATACGCTAGCTGCTGGCGATGAAAAAAATCAGCGTGAGCGCTCCCGCAAAAATTAATACTATCCTTCGCGTTGTGGCTTTGCGGCCAGATTTTTACCATGAACTTGAAATGGTGATGGTGAAGTTGAAGCTCGCCGATCTTATCACCATCCACGATCACCCCGAAACCACCGCAATCACTTTTTCCTGCGATTCCATCCAAAACGAAGGCATGAATGCCCATAATAATTTGGTGGTGAAGGCTGCCAAGTTGCTGCAAGAGACGTATCAGGTAAAGCGAGGGGCATCGATTCACCTTGAGAAAAACATTCCCGTCGCCGCTGGTTTGGGGGGAGGCTCTAGTGATGCGGCATCCACCCTTAAGGCCCTCAATTGCCTTTGGGATTTGAAGCTGGATGCAAATGCTTTGGCCAAACATGGAGAAAGCTTGGGGGCTGATGTTCCATTTTTTTGCCACGAAAGCCCGGCTGCTTACGTTCATGGGATTGGTGAAAAAATTCAGCCAATCGATTGTTTTCCTAAGCTTTTTTTGCTTCTGGTGAATCCAGGTATCGAGGTCTCAACAGCCTGGGTTTATAAAGAATGTGATAAGCTTTTTTTCCCGGGTGGCCCGGGGACCAAAAAGCAGAAAAGAACACTGGAAAAACAGTCAGATAAGGATGATTTCCAATTGACAGGTAAAAATGCTGGTGTTAGGAGGGGTGCGCCTTTTGCTGCGCGCAGTGAGGTGCTGTGTGGTTTGACGAACGATCTTGAAGAAGTCACCCGAGCAAAGTATTTAGAAATATCTGAAATGAAAGAGTTTTTTCTTAAGTTTGGAGCAGACGCAGCGTTGATGTCTGGAAGTGGTCCGACCGTTTTTGGAGTCTTTAAAACACGAGAACTTTCAGTACAAGCAGAGAAGCAATTGCCATCGTCTTGGAAGGGGTTTGTCACCGAGACGCTCTGAAACGCTTTATCCGAGTCCAGCAGTTAAAACTCGGCCCTTTGAGGCCGAAAAACCGTTAGCAGATTTCCCTGGATTAAACTCGGGAGCTTGCTCTCGAGTTTTTGATCTCTTGTAGTGTAGGCAACATTTAGGAAGCTTATGCAAATAACAAAGGTTCAGGTTTTTCCCGTTCAAGAAGACGCGGTAAAGGCTTACGTGACAGTGACATTTGAGGATTGCCTTGTTATTCGAGACCTCAAAATCATTGAAAAGAAAGACCGGTTATTTGTTTCAATGCCATCACGTAAAAGAAGAGATGGCAGTTATCGTGATACCGTTCATCCTATAAACGATGAACTCAGGTCTTATCTTACGCAAAGTATTTTAAAGGCCTATTACGACGAGAAAAGATAAGAATTGGGGCGTCGGCAAGCGGTAAGCCACATGGTTTTGGTCCATGCATACGTAGGTTCGAATCCTACCGCCCCAGCAAATTTCAAGATGATTTTATCTTGAAATTGGCGCGGAAAAAGGGGTGAGAACCTCAGTCTGCTGATTTTCCAGCAGACGGGAAGCACCAAGACGTTGAGATGCGGGCATGCAGTTTATGCACGCAGCGATTACGGCTTGGGGTCCTCGGAGAAAGAAATGTTTTACGTTTCTTGATTTCGAAGGGGAAATCCTACCGCCCCAGCAATGGTGCAAGTGGATGAGAAGTAAAAATGATGAGTTGTTTTGACAACGAAGGGAGATGAAGTGAGTATTTTTGGAAGCAGTAATCTCAAAATCTTTTCAGGAAATGCTCATTGTAAACTTTCGGAGTCAATTGCACGTTATTTGAAAACAAACCTCACCGAGGGAAAAGTAACCAAGTTCAGCGATGGCGAAACCTGGGTTGATATAAAAGAGAATGTTCGTGGCGCAGATGTTTTTGTGGTTCAGCCAACGTGCCGGCCCGCAAATGAATATTTGATGGAGTTGCTCATTATTATTGATGCACTTCGTCGCTCCTCTGCAGACCGCATCACAGCGGTCATTCCCTATTATGGGTATGCGAGGCAAGATAGAAAAGTGAGTCCAAGGACTCCCATTACGGCAAAGTTGGTTGCTGATCTTATTACAGCAGCTGGTGCAAATCGAATCTTGGCCATGGATTTACACGCAAGCCAGATTCAAGGGTTTTTCAATATCCCGGTAGATCACTTGTATGCAAAACCGGTGTTGATTGATTATTTGAGTAATGAGCTCAACGACAACTTGGTGGTAGTAAGCCCAGATGTTGGTGGAACCGAAAGAGCAAGATCGTTTGCAAAGTTGCTACAGTGTCCGATAGCGCTCATTGATAAAAGACGGCCCAAACCAAATGTAAGTGAAGTGATGAACTTGGTGGGTGATGTAAAAGGAAAACGCGTTGTCATTTTAGATGATATCGTAGACACCGCAGGTACCATGATAAAAGCAAGCGAAGCATTGCTTGCCGAAGGTGCCACAGAAGTGCATGCGTGTTGTGTTCATGCTGTTCTTTCAGGTACGGCTGTTTCCAGTTTGATGGAGTCTAATATTAAATCGGTGATTGTAACCGATACGATTCCACTTTCTGAAGAAGCAGAAAAGTGTGACAAAATAAAAGTGCTCTCGGTTGCTCCTCTTTTGGGAGAGGCCATTGCAAGAATACATAACTCAGACTCAGTTTCTTCATTGTTTGTATAAGCAAGCTTGAAGGTGAAGTGAGAGAAAGATTTAAGTGTGGAGGAAATATGCAAAGAATTCCATTAACAGCAAAAACAAGAGAAGTGGGCAAAGGTTTTGCTCGCCGTGCGCGCATTGCAGGTTCAATCCCAGCGGTGCTTTACGGTGCGCTTGAAGCTCCTGTTTCCATCGAAATTGAAGCAAACTCTTTCAAAGCCGTAGAGAAAGCAGATAGAAACCTAAACGTTCTTGTCGATCTCAAAGTAGATGGCGGAAAAGAAGTGCTTGCTTTGGTACGTGATTACCAAGCTGATCCTATCAAACGAAACATCACGCATCTTGATTTTCAAGCAATTAGCTTAGACAAGAAAATCGATATCGAAGTGAGAGTTGAACTTGTAGGCGAGGCGCCAGGAGTAAAAGAGGGTGGAATTCTAGAACAGTTCCGAAGAACGCTTCATGTGAAAGCGTTGCCTCACAAAATTCCTCAAAGCATTCAAGTTGATATGAGCGCACTTCAGTTAGGCGAAAATATTCACTTAGAAGATCTCACCTTCCCAGAAGGTGTAGAAGCGCCTCACCAAACCAACTTTACTCTTGTAGCTCTTCTTGCTCCTAAAGCTGAAGAAGAGGAAGCACCAGCAGCTGCAGCAGAAGGTGCGGCTCCTGCAGAATCAGCTCCAGCAGCTGAGAAGAAAGAGGGCTAAAAACACGTGAGTGCCTTTTGGCTTATTGCAGGTCTTGGAAATCCAGGAAAGAAATATGAATACGATCGTCATAACCTTGGATTTCTGATTATAGATCGTTTTGCAGAGAAACATCACATGCTTGTTGAAACAAAGGCTCATAAGTCTTTGCTTGGAAAAGAAAAATTTCAAGAGAAGCAAGTAATACTTATAAAACCTCAGACGTACATGAATTTATCTGGGGAAGCAGTTCGGTCTGCGAGTGATTATTATCAGATTCCTCACGAGCAGGTGCTGGTTGTTCACGATGATCTTGACCTTGAGTTCGGAAAAATGAAGTTTGTCTTCGATCGTGGTCACGGTGGACATAACGGAGTAAGATCTGCCATCGATCATCTGGGCACGAAAAAGTTTTACCGATTACGAGCAGGCATTGGTGGTGCCACCAAAAGGGCAGTGACAGATTTTGTGCTTTCACCCTTTTCAAAGCAAGAGCTGAAGCAGCTCCCAGATTTTTTGGATGAAATGGTGAATGCCATTGAAGATTTTTTAACGCATGAATTAAGTTTTGTGCAAACGAAGTATCATTAGGAGTATCCCCTTAGTCACTTGCGTTAGGTGAGTGGCTTGAAGAGAACCCACAAGGAGGAAGTAAAATGACGAGAGAATATGAAACGGTTGTGATTTATCACCCCTCTCAAACCGAAGTGCAAGTTGCAGGAATGAATGACAAGCTAAGCAAGATCATTCAAAAAAATGGAGGCCATCTTTTCTTTGCTCGTAATATGGGAAGAAGAAAGCTCGCTTATCCAATCCAAAACGAAAAACTAGGCATCTACTTTTGTTTCGATTACGCAGCTGCAGGAAAAACAGTTTCTGAACTTGAGCGCGCGATGAAATTGGACGAATCTGTAATTCGATTTCTCACCGTTACCAAAAGTGAAACGGTAGACATCGAAGCAAGAAAAGCAGAAGTTGAAGCAAGAGGCGAAGGAAAACCAGTTGTAGCTGAAGAAAGACCGGCAGCACCAGCTCAATCTCCAGCGCCAACAGCAGATAAAGCATCGTAATTTTTTGTGTATCTTGATAGGGTCAGAGCCATAAGACTCTGACCCTTTTTTGTTTGTGCCCGCACAAGCCTACCTGGCTTAAGGAAAATGTTTTCATGATGAATCTTGGAGTGTTATCAAAAAAAACGCTGATTGTTTCATGCTTGCTTTTGTTTTCCTACTTTTCTGGTTTTTTTACCTTGCTTATTCCACTTGCTTCTTTTGCACTGGCTTCTTGGATAGGCTTGAAAAATGCTTCAAAATTGGGAGTTGTTTTTTGTTTGTTCATTGTAGCAGCATTCTCCTTATTTCTTCCCGAACAGTTTTCAGATGTAGGAAATTTTGTATTGCCGGGATTTCTTTTACTAGAGCACTTTTCCCGATTTTCAGTTTTTTTACTGGGGCTTTTTTATTTCATTTTTTTCTTTTCTGCCGGCTTGATTCTTTTTCAGAGTTTACAGAAAAGTGGAGACCTCAATACTTGGTTTCTTTCCTCGTTCGTAAAACTTCTTCTCTTGCTGGCACTGTTTTTCGTACTTTTTGTCAGCCTCAGCCCCGATTCCCTTTACAACAGCAGCGTGCAGCACCTTGAGTCATTGCTGGCAAAAATTGAAGCAGCCGAGAGCGCTTCTTCATCTGGGGCTGCGATGTCACAACTTTTTGGAAACAAGCACGAATTTTCAGTGCAGTTTTTGCACTACTTTCCGGCGCTTTTTGCCATTTTTTGCCTGTTTACGCTGGTGGTAAATACTTTGCTCTCCCGAAGACTTTTTAAGCATTTGCCCGCATTTGCTTGTATAAAGCCATTTTCAGCGTTTCGCCTTCCCGATCAGTTTATTTGGCTTCTCATCATCTCGGGCCTTGCCTTTTTTGCGGGGAAATATATAGTCGGCGCTACCTTTTTGGAGATAGTGGCGCTAAACCTTGCCATTACAGCTTTTGCGCTTTACGTTCTCCAAGGTTTAGCTGTAGCTTTATTTTTTATTACGCGGGTGAACTCAGTTTTTTTAAGAACCGCGGCCATGATTATGTTGGTGATTTTTTTCGTTCAGGTAAGTCTTTTCCTTTTTCTCATCGGTATTTTTGACGTGTGGTTGAATATCCGAGAGAGAAAAGTAAATACTAAACAAAACTTATGAAATAAACGTTGGAAGGAAAGAAGGAGAAAATATGCAAGTCATTTTACAAGAAGAAATTTCAAGTCTCGGAAAAGCTGGAGAAATTGTGAACGTAAAAGAAGGTTACGCTCGTAACTTTCTCATCCCACAAAAGAAAGCTGTTGTTGCTGATGCCAAAAACATGAAAATGCTTGAGCACCAACGCAAAATCATTTCCGCAAAACAAGCCAAACTTAAAGCAGAAGCTGAAAAATTGGCAGTAGAGTTGAACAAGCTAAAGCTTGTATTTGAAAAAGAAGTGGGCGAAGAAGGAAAACTTTTTGGTTCTATCACTTCAAAAGACATTGCTGAATTGGTGAAAGAAAAAGGCTTTGAAATCGATCGCAGAAAACTGCAACTTAAAGATCCAATTCGTGAAATTGGTGACTGTGAAGTTCCCCTTAAGCTTCATGCTGAAGTAACAGCAATGCTTAAAGTTTCTGTAGAGAAAAAATAATTTCGATTTGCTTGGGGGAGCGAAGAGAAAGCGTGTGTTGTTTTTTAATCTTAAGAAATGTGTTTGAGGTTCCATGACACCCCCAGATCTTCAACAATTTAAAGTGCCGCCCCAGAATATTGAAGCAGAGCAATCAATTCTGGGTGCTGTGCTTCTTGATAATGAAGCCATTCATCGCTGTTTAGAGCTTGTTCAAGCTGAAGATTTTTACCGTGAAACCCATCGCAAAATTTACGAAGCCGTCCTCGATCTCTACCAAAAAAGTGAACCCGTAGATATCATCACGCTCACCAGTCACTTGAAGTCAAAAAATGTTCTCGATCAAGTTGGCGGCGCAACCTACCTCTCTTTCCTTGTCGATCAAGTTCCAACAGCTGCAAATGTTGCCTCCTACTGTAAAATCGTTCGTGAAAAATCCGTTTCCCGTCGTTTGATTGAAGGTGCTACACAAATTATTAGTGATGGCTATCAGCAACACGCCGATGTGAATGAATACCTTGATAAAGCCGAACAAATTATTTTCGATGTGGCGCAAAACCGCACCAAAAAAGGCTTTAGCCAGGTGAAGGATGTTGTGAAAGACAGCTTCAAGGCTATCGAACAACTCTACGAACGCAAAGAATTAATCACAGGTGTTCCAAGTGGATTTAAAGATCTTGATCGTTTGACGAGTGGTTTTCAGCCCTCGGATTTGGTGATTATTGCAGGTCGTCCTTCGATGGGAAAAACAGCATTCGTGCTGAGCATTCTGGAAAATGCTGCCATCGATCATGGAAAATATTGCGCTATTTTTTCGCTGGAGATGTCAAAAGAGCAGCTGGTGCAACGTATGCTGTGTTCGCGTGCAGAAATTGATTCCACCAAATTGCGCGGGGGTTTTTTGGCTGAAAGCGATTGGCCAAAGCTAACCCGTGCAGCCGGCATGATATCTGAATCTCCCGTCTTCATTGATGATACGCCCGCAATTACTTCGATGGAACTTCGAGCAAAAGCGCGTAGACTTCAGCGCGAGCATGGGCTCGATCTCGTAGTGGTGGACTATTTACAACTGATGCGAGCTTCGCGCCGCATCGAAAGCAGAGAGCGCGAAATTGCAGAAATTTCCAGTTCACTTAAAGCCCTTGCAAAAGAGTTAAGCGTTCCCGTGTTGGCGCTGTCGCAGTTAAACCGCGGATTAGAGGCCAGGCAAGATAAGCGTCCACAGCTTTCTGATTTGCGTGAGTCTGGTTCAATCGAGCAAGATGCAGACGTGGTGATGTTTATTTACCGCGATGAAGTCTACAACAAAGAAACTCCTGATGCCGGAAAAGCTGAGATCATCATCGGCAAACAGCGTAATGGACCAATCGGGCGGGCGACACTTGCGTTTAGGCACAACATCACACGCTTCGATAACTTGGCGCAACATGTAGACCAATCATCAGCATCTCCTTCACATATTTTAGAAGGAGTGGGCGATGTGCCTTCAGCTGAAGATGGATATTAGTAATGAACGCCAACAAAAAGAAGCGCTGAAAAACTAGGTTTGAAACCGCTATCGTAAACACGTTGTGCGGCTAATGCAGGTGCAGCAAGGTCAAGATCTTGATGTATACCTTCTTCAAATAAAAAATCTTCCTGAACATCAAATCCAAAATAAAAATATTTATGCCACATCATGGCAACGCCACCGCCGACGGATGGGCCAATAGCTTGCGTGGTAACGGCAGTGTCACTCGCCAAAACATTTCCTGGAAGAGAACCAATGCGGCCGGAAATTCCACCTTTGAGATACGGCAAAATCTGAAATGTTTTCCATTTGGTGAGGGCATCAAAAATGAAACTGTATTTTCCACTAATGTTGGAGTGAATAAGATGTTCTCTTCGTCCGCTGTTGAAGTTGGTTGCGTAGGAACCATGAATTTCTAGTGAAGCTGCATCGGTAATGTTCCAGCCAAAAGTGAGGCCGATCAAACGCTCAAAGTCAGACCCCACAGCTGTTTGCGCGGCTTGATCAAAATCGAAATCTGACTGAACGAGGCCTGTTCCTATTGTGATGTAGGGTCCTTCATGAAAACCATCCAGCGGACGAGCGTTTGCCGTTGAAAAAAATAAAACTTGAAGCAAACCGAAACAGAAAAAGGTGACAAAAAGTTTTTTCATCATATATAGGGAACGCTTCTAGCAAGTTAGGAAAAAATGGCAATTGATAACACTGGGGAAGAGAATGAAATTAATCGTAGCTACAAAAAATAAAGGGAAGCTTGCTGAAATAAAACGCATGCTCAGCGACATAGATCTCCAAGTGGTAAGTTTTGAAGAGGAACATTTTTCCGATGTACTTGAAGATGGAAAAACATTTTTGGAAAATGCGCGCAAAAAAGCATTGGCGTGTCATAAGCCAGACGCGTGGAGTTTGGCTGATGATTCTGGCTTGTGTGTAGACGCACTTGATTTGGCACCCGGCGTTTACTCCGCGCGCTATGCGGGTGAGCGGGCGACTGACAGCGATAACAACGCCAAATTGATTTCAGCACTGGATGGCGTGCCCACAGAAAAACGCGCAGCTTCATTTCATTGTGCATTGGTGCTTGTTTCGCCAGCCGGAAACAAGTGGGAGTTTGAGGGCAAGATGGAAGGCAGTGTTTTGCAAGAACCCCGAGGCGAAAATGGTTTTGGCTATGACCCGCTTTTTTTAGTGAAAGGTACCGATAGAAGCGCTGCAGAGCTCTCCCCAGGCGAAAAGGACGCTTATAGCCACCGGGGAAGGGCGCTTCGAAAAGCCATGCAGGTTTTAGTTGCACTTCTTTCTAAAGAAGGTTAGAAGCCAGCGTCTTTTTCAAAATCTGCGGTTGTTTCAAGCGATGAAGATACAGACAGTAAATACACACGGGGTGTAGCTCAGGCTGGTTAGAGTGCTTGGTTTGGGACCAAGAAGTCGTAGGTTCGAATCCTATCACCCCGACAAAAAATCTGACTTCAGGTCAGATTTTTCGTTTCAAGAGCAAAAAAGTTCTTTGAAAAATTGCGCCCGTAGCTCAGTGGATAGAGCAACTGCCTTTAAGCTACAAACATTAGGAGCCTTCATAGGGAAAAGAAACTTATGAAGTGGACTACACTGTATCGGGGAAACCTTAACAGGTAATGCTGATGGCAATCCCGAGGAAACCAATGGTTGACCCGTATGGAGGTCTATCATATGTCAGTAAATTGAATATGAGAGGACATCATACAAAAGAAAAGGGCGACCTAGGTGTGTTGAAAGCTCAAGTTGATTTACATCAACAAGGATTTACTCTTTTAAATCCGGTTACTGAACACGCTCCATTTGATCTTGTCATTTATAGGAATGGGATTTTTAAGAGCGTCCAAGTGAAATACAAGTCCTTGGATAAAACTGGAAGTTTAACACTTGGTTTTAGAACGTGTTGGACAGATAAAAATGGAACCCATATGAGAGCCATTAATAAGGAAGAAGTTGATCTTTATTGCGTTTATTGTCCAGACACCGACGAATGTTATTACTTTGATCCAAAACGGTTTAACAAGACAGTAACCTTGAGGGTAAGTACGCCGAAGAATAATCAGCTGAGTAAAATTAATAAAGCGGCTGATTATCGTTGGGTTCCGTAGAGACTATACGTGTAGCACCTGAGATGGTGAAGATATAGTCCAGACCACAAAATTACATCATCCGTAATGTAGTGAAAACTATAGTGGTAAGCTAAGCCGTAGGCCGCAGGTTCGAGTCCTGCCGGGCGCGCAAAAAAGAGAGGCCATATGGTCTATCTTTTTTTTGTGTATTCGTCGGTAGACGAGAAGCTGGAGTTTGATAGCTTTGACGCACAGCTTTGTTTTTACATTACCGTTGTTCACTTACTTCTTTTGCGCTAGGCGTTAGGTGCTTTCTGAAAACCATCTTCTGCGGAGCTCATTCTTCAATGCAAACAAAACCATTCAAGATTGGTATAATCGGCGCAGGGCGAATAGCGCGTGTGCATGCTCTGGCCCTTCGAGCCTTGCCGTTGCTTGAAATAAAAGCAGTTACAAATCGAAGCTTCAGCAATGCACAAACATTTTGCGCAGATTTTAATATTCCTGTTTGCGCATCCAGCGTGCAAGATTTGTGTGACGATCCCCAAATTGATGCAGTTCACATTTGCAACGTAAACACAGCGCATCTCGAAGCTATTCGTATTGCTACAAAAAATGGAAAGGCAATTCTTTGTGAGAAGCCTTTGGTACATCATCAAAGTGTTCTCTCTGAACTTTCTCAGATATCTACTGCATCTTCGTCATTGTTTTCGGTGTGTTTTTCTTTTCGCTATCATCCAACGGCACTTATGCTGATGCAGCGTTTGCCTGAAGTAGGAAAAATAAAAAAAGTAGATATTTCATATTTACAATCATCTTGGCTGAAAAAAAGAAAAGATGCTTGGCGCCCGGATCCCCTTGTCTATGGCAATTCCTACGTCTTAGCTGATATTGGTTCGCATACTCTTGATATGGCGAGGCATCTTTTGCACCAGCAGCTTTTTGTAGAGAAAGCTTGTATTCACTATGACGGAAAAGTTGCTGAGTGTTCTGATATTGAAGCCGAGCTTGAACTTCTTTCCGAAAATAAAATTCCTGTTTCTGTAAAACTTTCTAAGGCTGCGAAAGGATTTTCCAATCGCATGAGCATTCGTGTCGTAGGAGAATATGGTGAGCTTGGTACGGATGATGTATTGTCGGGAAAAATATATTTTTCAAAAGAGAACGAAAAAATTTGGATACAACGAGCGCCACATCTTGAAGGAGATGTTTTGCAATTTCCGGAGGAACATCCCGAAGGTTGGCTTTCGGGTTTTGTAAATCTCTTTCATCTTTTCTATCAAAGCCTCGGTAAAAATTCCCCATTGCTCCCTTTACCCACCGTGAAAGAATCGATTCAGATTTCACGTTGCATTGGAGATGTTCTAGAACAAGCTGTCTGGAAGCCTCTTTGAGAAAATAAAAAATGAGTTTTTTATTTACTCATACCCCGCAAATATTGACACCACCTTGCTATGCTGGTAGGTGCAGTTTTCCCGTAACGAAGGAAAAACACATGATGCTCTCAGCTCCAAAAAGTTTAAGTGGCCCTCGTCTCGCTGCTTATAACCATGTACAATTAGGCCTAGGAATTGGAACACATGTTCCACATTTTGTAGATGCAGCGACAGGGAAAACTGCTTTGCATTTACAAGCTGCAATGAAAGCTGGAGCTCCAGTTCCGCTAGATCGTCTTGAGAGCACTGCAGAGAATTTAGTGCATCAATTGGAAGGCATTAGAGTCCCTCGTCATTTTCTTCATCTTCAGCGATCTATTTGGTTGCTTGAACACGCCAGAGCACTTCGGGCGAATGTGCAAATTCTTCAAGGTAAACATTTCAGTGTAGCAGATGAAGCGAAGCTGCTCTACGGTGTTGATGTAGCGCCGTTTCCTGATCTGCACTTTCAAGATCTTAGAAACAGACTTCATGATTTGCTTCCTGGAAAAAATGACAGATCAAAAACTTTAGCAGAGCGCAGAGCAGAGTGTGATCAAGCACGATCAATTGATCCAAACCTTGCTCTTCGCTTGATTCACAAAACCATCTATCCTAAAGTTCAAAAATTATCTGCAGCATTCTACACAGCACCCGAAAAAAATAGTGTAGAGTTTGCACTTGCCCATGGTGTTTCTTGGACGGGCTACAATTGGTGGCAAGGGAAGGGCCATTCTCTTGTTCAATTTAACGGCGATAGGCCAATGGCGCTTGCGCATCTCGCCGATACTGTAATGCATGAAGCTGGCTTGGGCCATCATCTGCATCATGTTGGCATCGAACATTATCTTGACCGTGGTCACAGATGGCTAGAACACAGCATCGATTTATTTGGTGTTCCGTGGGGAACCGTAGCGGAAGGTATTGCTATGACTGCACTTCCTTTGGTGATGGATAAAGAAACTTGGATTGCGTGGCACAAAGATGTTTTGTTTCCCGCTGCACATATGACTCATCTCGATGCAGAACGTGAATATGAGCAAGCAGTCACAGCTTTAAAAACGGCATATGGAAATGCAGTGTTTCTGTTTGCAGATGGTGCAAGTGCAGAACAAGTTCAGAACTTTTTCAGAACTAACGCAGCTTCCACAGAAGCAGATGCACTAAAGAGCGCCAACTTTGTAAAAAAATACGGCAGTTATGCCTTTACTTACTACATGGGTGCAGCCTTGATGGCTAAACTCTATGCTCGACCTAGCTGGAATGGGCAGCCCAGCCCCCACTATTGGTACCACCGTTTAGTGAGCCAACCTGTTACCCCAAGTATGATTCGCGCCTGGATTGAACATGGTTCAAGTGCAGACTTGAGTGCGCTTTTGCGAGCATAGTGTTCCAATTCATTTGGGGCTAAAAACAGACCGATATTTGACAAGTGGTACTAAATATAGTACCATGCGCTTTATGGATCTTAGGCCCACAGTACGTTACCTTCTTCACAAAAGTGAAATGTCTCTGCGCGAACTGGCTAAAGTAAGTGGAGTGCGGCGACAAAGTATTGCGCATTTTTTGAATGGTGGAAATATTCATCTCACCAATTTGGATAAGTTGCTCGAAGCCTTGGGATATCGCCTCCGTCTTTCCACTACACCAGAAGAATTGAAGCCAAGATTAGCAAGACGCATTTCACTTGATTCCAAAAAAATTTCAAAGTTTTGCAAAAAATATCACATTCGCTCAATTTCTCTTTTTGGTTCTGTGCTTCGAGATGATTTTCAAAAAAAGAGTGACATTGATGTGCTTGTTGATTTTGAAAAGGCCCCAACTTTTTTTGAACTCGATGAAATTGAGGAAGAGCTAAAGAAACTTTTTAAGACCAATCATAAACTTGACCTCGTAACACTTCATTCTCTTTCTCCCATTTTTGCCAATGACATTTTAAACTCGAGTGAAACTCTTTATGAACAAGTCGCCTGAAAAATATTTTGAGCACATGTTGTTGGCCATCGCTGAAATTGAAACCTATTTGCAGGGATACAGTTGGCGTGCATTTGAGCGAGATCGTAAAACAGTAAGTGCTGTTATTTATCAATTGCAAATTATTGGAGAAGCAGCCGGAAAAATTCCAAAAACTTTGGTAAAAGACTCGCCTGTTCCATGGGGAAAAATTACGGGCATGCGCCATAAGCTCATTCATGATTATTTTGGTGTGGATGCCGAGACTGTCTGGCGCACTTCGCAAGAAGGGCTGGGCCCGCTTAAGGCATATTTGCAAAAAAAGCTAAAATGAGCAGGGTGCGTTCCACTATAGTTTAACTGTTTGATATTATTACTGGTTTTGGCACCCCCTCTCAAAACTCCTGTTTTTTCTGTACGAGAGCTCCTTTTTGAGCAAGTGGAATTCAAAAAAAACGACTCTCTCCACAACTTCTTTGTACTTTTGCCGAAGTGTGTTAGGGCGTGCTCACCTTTGAGTTTAAGGAGTGATGTTTTATGGAAACCGTTGGTTTAATAAGTTTGGGTTGTTCGCGAAATCTTGTGGATTCTGAAGTGATGTTGGGTGCGCTGAAAAAAGCGGGCTTTCACATCAACCAAGATCCCATGCGTTGCGATGTGATTATTGTGAACACGTGTGGCTTCATCGAAGCTTCTAAAGAAGAGTCCATCAACACCGTGTTGGAAATGGCGGAGCTGAAAAAAACTGGCCAGCTGAAAAAATTGGTGATGGCCGGATGCTTGGTGCAGCGCTATGCTGATGAGTTGAAAAAACAAATGCCAGAAGTGGATTTGTTTATAGGTACCGGCGAATACCCAAAAATAGTGAGTTTGCTGGAATCTGAATGCGATGTAGCAGTAGGAAAACCTCGCGCACTTGCAGATGAAACTTTGCCGCGCTTACTCACCACTCCAAAACATTATGCCTATTTGAAATTGGCCGAAGGTTGCCAACATGCATGTTCGTTTTGCATCATTCCAAAATTACGTGGACCACTGCGATCGCGCTCTATCGATTCACTGGTGATTGAAGCTAATAATTTTCTTGATCAAGGTGTGCGCGAATTAAATTTGATTGCACAAGATTCAACAGGTTTTGGTCGCGATAGAAAAGATGAAACCACTTTAAAGAAATTGTTTGAAGCCTTAACTGAACTTCCTCAAGAAAAATGGATTAGGCTCTTTTATGCATATCCACAAGGTTTCCCGATGGAGGTTTTGGATGTGATGAAAGATCATCCGCAGATTTGCAACTATCTTGATTTGCCCATCCAGCATATTAACGATCGCATTTTGAAGTCGATGCGTCGCGAAGGTGTGGGAAAAGATGTGCGAGATATTATCGAAGCTGTGCGTACAAAAATTCCAGATCTTACGTTACGAACTACTTTTATTGTTGGATATCCCACCGAAACGAAAACTGAATTTGAAGAGCTGCTTTCGTTTGTAGAAGAAGGTCACTTCGATCATGTTGGTGTGTTCACGTATTCTCCGGAAGAGGGCACCAGTGCTGCAAAGCTTGCCAATGATGTTCCCGATATGATTAAGCAAGATCGCAGAAATCGTTTGCTTGAAGCGCAGCAAAAAGTTTCGAAGCAACGCAATGAACGCTGGGTTGGAAAAACTATTTCTGTTTTAGTAGATGGCCCAAGCGCTGATGAGCCATTGGTAATCACAGGCAGACATCAAGGCCAGGCGCCAGACGTTGATGGTGTTGTGTTTCTGAACGAGTGTGATTTGCCAGCAGGAAGTTTTGCACAGGTAAAAATCACCGAAGCGCATGCATATGATTTAGTGGGGGAGATGGTTTAAGCGTTTTTTGTTTTTAGCTTTGTCGTTGCGAGGAATGAAGTGACGTGCAATCTCCTCTGGCAATGTTGCTTTGTCATCCTGAGAGTAACGAAGGATCCACTCTGGCAATTTACATTTTTGAATTGAACGAGGAGATCCTTCACGATGTTCAGGATGACAAAATTAACTCAATAACAAGAATCAAAAACAAAAAAAGCATCTCGAGTTGAGATGCTTTTTCTTTATTCCAATTTTAGTAAAAACTAAAAGTGCCAGCCGATGCTTCCCAAAACAGCGAAGCGAGGTTTGAATCCACCGTCAGTAACTTTGGTATCTGGAGTTCCTGCAACGGTAGTTTTGTAAGCTTTTTGGAAAATGAGGTGCTCGGTTGCATCGATGTTAAAGAAGAGGCCTTTCCACACGTTGATTTGTGCGCCGATACCTACAGCTGGTCCGCCGCCAAAAGCGCCAACTTTGTTGGCATCAGTTGATGCGTTTACAAAAAGAGCATGCGCTGTTCCGCCCACTTTTAAGTAGGGAAGAAATTTCACGGTAGCGTCATTTCCTTTTTCAACGAAGTAAGGAAGCGTAAACCTGTTAGCAAGTGTAATATCTAACACATGTTCGCGCGCATTTTCTGTGGGGAAAGTTCCCGCGGGAAATGCACCAACAGCTGCTCCTGCATTACCAACGCTTGAGGTAGCCGTGGTGTACGTCATAGAAAGAAGAGGGCGCACCCACATGGTGGCATCCCAACCAATGGTGAGGTTGGCCAGAGCTGGTTCCCAGTTTTTGCTGAATTGACTTCCGGTAATGACATGACTGTCATTGTTTACTTGCATGTATCCAGCGCCAACCGATAGGTAAAACCCTTGATCCCAGCCTTCGCTGTTTGCACTTGCTTCGCCTGATAAGCCACTCAGCAGCAAAAGTGCCAATACTCCACACAACAGATTTCTTTTCATTTGTCCCCCTTCATGAGTGAAAAAATTAATGCCGCAATTTTACATATTCAAAAATGAAAGTCTATTGATATCTCTACCTTAGCCAAAACTCTTTAAAGCTAAACTCAAAAGAAAGCTGAGCCCAAAAAAAGGTTGGACAAAGAGAGGGTGATTCGTTAGAAGCCGGGAGCTTTTGGATCAGAAATATGGTGGCCATAGTTCAGTTGGTTAGAACGCCTGGTTGTGGTCCAGGAGGTCGTGGGTTCGAGTCCCATTGGCCACCCAACGATTTTTCGCTAAGAAAAATCGTTCCTCTATTTTCAAATTTCTAATAATCTAATTTCTGGGTTTTGGTGTTGATTTGAGCAACGAAAAATCGGGAAATTAGAAATTGGAGAGTAGAGAGTAGAGGAACAAGCATGGAAAAATTTGCCTTCGAAAAGCTTGATGTATATCAACGTGCACTTGATTGGGTTGAGCAAGCAGAGGCTCTGTGTGAATCCTTAAAGGGAAAAGTGTCCTATCAAATGCTCGATCAACTTTCCCGAGCAGCTCTATCAATTCCTCTCAACATTGCCGAAGGAAATGGCAGGTGGCACAAAGGTGATAAACGACAGTTCTTCTGGATTGCTCGGGGATCTGTGTTTGAATGTGTGCCGCTCGTTCAAGTATTGCATCGAAAAAATTTACTTGATGATATCCAATATTCATCAAGCTATGAAAATCTTCAGGTTATGGCTAAAATGCTCAGCAGTTTAATCAAGTCTGTGGAGAAAATTGATCAGAAATAACCACCCAGTTCATCAAGCCCTAGTGAAAGCTGGGGCTTTTTTGTGTGCCTCAATTGAGGTTTCGAACTGTGCCTTGATAAATCAAAACAACTTGTTTAGACGTGCTCTCATGAAGCCAACCTTATACTTCCTGATTCTTTCTTTTTGCGTCTTTGTTCTTTCCTGTACGAATGAGCTTAAAATAATAAATGCTGGACCAGATTTTATTACATTTTGGAGAAAGGCAGAAAATCTTCAATTTGAAGATCAAGCAAAACTCTTCAAAGATATTTTCTTTTCGAAACCATATTACAATTTTTACCGTGATGTGACGTAGTCCTATAAAAAAGAAAATAATACTTGGGACATCAATGAAGAGTTGAAAAAGGATTTAAAAAAGTATCTTCCGAAATATAAAAAGCATTACGATGATTTAACAGAAACTTTTCAGCATTTTGATTATACAAGCAAGAAGCGTCTTAAGGATTTTTGGAAGTTTTTCCCAGATGCAAAGAAGATTCTAGGGAATAACAAAGTTACTGTTTATGGAACTCTTTCGTTTGATAATTTTGGCGGACGAGTGCGCTGGGTAGAACAAGAAAATGGCAATATGCAAATGGTTGTTGCCTTTGGAATCGATAAAGTTGTTCTTCACAAGATTAATCTTGATGCACTTTTTGCACATGAATTCTTTCACGTTTATCATGAACTCGTCACTCCTGAAATTTTGAAGAAGATTAAAGAAGATCCTTTACTCATGAAGCTTTGGAATGAAGGGCTTGCGACGTATGTGAGTTCTCAAATGAATCCACGTTTAAGTGATGCTCAAATTTTGCTGGATTCAGGTTTGAAAAATCGATGCCAGAACGAATATCAAAGCTATGCTCATAGATTTTTGAGAGATCGCACGGACTTCATGAAAGACCGAGATATGAAGAAAGCAAAGATGTACTATCAAAAATGGTTTTTGATGGAAGATCACGAAGATATTAATTATGAAGGCATGCCTAAAGCGGCTGGCTATTGCCTTGGTTTTAAGGCCATAGAAGATTTAGACAAAAGTCATACTATGTTGGAAATGGCACATTGGGATTTTAAGACGGTTCAAGCAAGCCTTTTGAGAGCTTTAGAGAAGCATATGTAGTCCCCCCTGAAAAACCCTCCATGAGCACATCGAAGTGAGTAATGAGAGTGGTTTACGGTTTGGTGTTGTTGAAAAAAGGGCGTTTGAAATTGC
>PCXC01000006.1 GCA_002796345.1 Deltaproteobacteria bacterium CG11_big_fil_rev_8_21_14_0_20_42_23
CTGAGGTCTTCTTGAACCAAGTGTTGCACTTCGAATGTGAATCCACATCCCCGCCTTCGCGAGGATGACAGAAAACAGAATTGTACGATGAGACTCCCACTTAGAAAATAGAATAAAAAAAAAGGAGCTGACGTTTGCCAGCTCCTTTTCAAAAAAATGTACAAAAACCTTAGGCCGAAAAGCTTGAACCACAACCACAGCCGCCAGATGAATTTGGGTTGTTGACCACAAATCCAGCACCGTGAAGGCTTTCCACGAAATCAACTGTAGCGCCGCGAAGCATTTTGATGCTCATGGTATCTACTAAAACCACAATGTCTTTCGCTGGAATTTCGATATCGCCATCTCTTTTGTTGTCGAAGACGAAGTCGTAAGAATATCCTGAACAGCCACCAGCACGAATCGCAACACGAAGCTGCTTGCCTTCTGCGCCCGGCATTTCTTTTGAAAAGTGTTTCACTTTTTCTACGGCTTTATCAGTAAAGCCCAAAAGAAGCTGAGATGCTTGATTGTTCGTTGTTGGGATATTTTCTTCCTTCAGCTCTTGGCTTCCGGTTCCACAACATCCTGCTGCTGATAATAGTGCCATAATTCCTCCTTATTTCTTAAGTGAACGCAGCCTTAGTATAACAGGCATGAACCTGTCAACCAAGAACTCCATCCAGCACAAAGCCAAAACTGCAGTTTGGAGCTTCTTATATCGTCTTCTACCAGCCCAAAATCCACGAAAAAATGAGGGGGGCCACAATAGTAGCATCAGATTCCACCACAAAACGAGGGGTTGTATCGCTCAACTTGCCCCAGGTGATCTTTTCGTTGGGAACGGCTCCAGAATAAGATCCGTAGCTAGTAGTCGAATCTGAAATTTGGCAAAAATAAGCCCAAAATGGAGTGTCTTCCCGTTTCAAATCTTGCTGCAACATGGGAACCACGCAAATAGGAAAATCTCCCGCAATACCTCCACCAATTTGGAAAAATCCAATCCCCTGCCCGCCAGAGCTCTCTGTGTACCAGTTTGCGAGGAAGGTCATGTATTCAATACCACCCTTCATGGTAGTGGGCTTCAATTCACCGGTAACACAATAGGACGCAAAAATATTTCCGAGCGTTGAATCTTCCCAACCTGGAACGATAAGCGGAATATTTTTTTCAGCTGCCGCCAAAAGCCAATTGTTTTTAGGATCAATTTGGTAATACTGCTGCAAAATACCACTTTTCAAAAGCTGATAAAAATATTCGTGCGGCAAATAACTTTTGCCTTCGTCGTTTGCTTTTTTCCACAATTCAAAAATGTGATGTTCAATACGACGAATAGCTTCTTCTTCTGGAATACACGTATCCGTTACGCGGTTGAAGCCTTTTTCCAAAAGATCCCACTCGTCTTGCGGGCTCAAATCACGATAATGCGGAACACGCGCGTAATGATCATGCGCCACAAGATTAAATACATCTTCTTCCAAGTTTGCTCCCGTGCACGAAATAATTTGCACCTTATCTTGGCGAATCATCTCTGCAAGCGACTTTCCCAGCTCTGCCGTACTCATGGCACCCGCCAAAGACACCAACATTTTTCCATTGGCGTTCATATGCGTTTCATAGGCTTTTGCAGCATCCATCATTGCCGCGGCATTGAAGTGTAAATAGTGCTCTTCCATAAACTGCGAAATTGGTCCTCGTTTCATTGCTTCTTCCTCCATATTAGGATTTTGTCATTGCGATCCGCCTCTGGCGGAGTGGCAATCTCCTCTGACAATTCAAAATCGAGATCACCTTGCCTGACCGGCAGGCAGACCACGTCGTTACACTCCTCGTGATGACAGAGCATTAATTTCCAACATGCTCTAAAAGCGCTTGTGCTTTTTCGATGATGTTTTTCTTCGTAAATCCAAATTGTTCAAACAAAATTGGCGCTGGTGCTGATGCTCCAAAATGATCGATGCCAATCGCACATCCTTTTTCGCCAACGTAGCGTTGCCATCCAAAAGTGCATCCCGCCTCAACCGCTAAGCGAGCAGTGATGCGTGCTGGAAAGACACTCTCTTTATATTTTTCTGACTGCTCTTCAAATAATTCCCACGATGGCATGCTGACTAAACGTACTGCAACACCTTTTGCAGCAAGCTCTTCGGCAGCTTCAAAGGCAAGAGAAAGTTCAGAGCCACTTGCAATTAAAATGAGTTTTGGTTCCGGCAAAAAATCTTTCACCACATAGGCACCACACGCAGTTTTTTCTGCACATGAACCTGGAACTGGAGTTAAGTTTTGTCGGCTGAGAACCAAGGCAACTGGCCCCTGCTTGTTTTCCATACTGTATTTCCAGGCGCCCAAAGTTTCGTTTGCATCACCAGGACGAAGAAGACTCAAGCCCGGCATGGCGCGTAAACTCATCAAGTGTTCAACCGGTTGATGCGTAGGGCCATCTTCGCCCAAACCAATGGAATCGTGTGTCAGCACATAGCGAACCGGAAGTTTCATGAGTGCTGCCAAACGCATGGCTGGTCTCATGTAATCGGTGAACACAAAAAATGTTGCGGTAAAAGGAAGCACGCCACCATGCAACGCCATTCCATTTGCGATGGAAGCCATGGCATGTTCACGAATACCAAAATGAAGATTGCGGCCGGCTCGATTTGTTTTTGAAAAATCTCCACACTCTTTCAAGTAAGTGCTGTTTGAACAAGCAAGATCTGCCGAACCTCCAATAAATTCTGGAAAACATTTTGCAATCGCCTGCATCACCTTGCCAGAAGACTGTCTGCTGGCCATAGCTTCAGAATGTTCGAAGGAAGGAAATTCTTTTTCCCAGTCTTTAGGATTTATCCCTTGCATCACACGAGAAAATTCTGCTGCAAGTTCAGGATATTTCTCGCCATAATCTGCAAAAAGCGCGTCCCATTTTTCGGCATTCTTTTTCGCTTCGTTTGCAATGGAAGTGTAATAAGTTTTCACTTCTTCAGGAACGAAAAAGGTTGAGTGTTCCCACGCATAGGTTTTTTTCGTGAGTTCAATTTCATCAGCGCCAAGCGGAGAACCATGTGCAGCCGAAGTATCCTGCTTGTTGGGACTTCCAAATCCAATATGAGATTTCACAATCACAAGTGATGGCTTTGCACTTTCAGCCCGCGCATTGTCAGTTACTTTGGCAAGCTCGGCAAAATCATTGATGTCTTTCACCGTTTGCACATGCCAACCATAGGCTTTAAATCGTTCACCTACATTTTCTGTAAAACTTAAGTCGGTTGTTCCATCGATGGTAATGTTATTGTCATCATAATATACAACAAGTTTTCCCAAACCAAGATGACCCGCAAGCGAAGCTGCTTCGGCACAAACACCTTCCATCAGATCACCATCACTGGCAATGACGTAAGTAGAATGATCTACAACGTTGAAGCCTTCACGGTTGAATTTCGCTGAAAGATGTTCTTCGGCAATCGCCATCCCAACCGCATTGGCAAAGCCTTGGCCAAGAGGGCCTGTTGTGGTTTCGGCACCTGGCGTGTCGTGATATTCAGGATGGCCAGGCGTAATACTTCCCCATTGGCGAAAGTTTTTGATGTCATCGATGGAAATGGGAAAACCCGAAAGATGATATTGCGCATACAGCAACATGGAAGCATGTCCGCACGAAAGAACGAAGCGGTCGCGATTCCACCACTTCAAATTGCGAGGAGTATACTGAATGTACTTTGTCCACAGAAGATGTGACAGCGGAGCCAGTGCCATTGGTGTTCCCGGGTGCCCTGAATTTGCACGCTGCACGGCATCCATCGAAAGTGTTCTGATGGTATTGATACAAAGTTCGTTACACTGTTGCACGTTTTCTCCTCTCGCTCAGCTTTATTGGGGAAAAGCTGCTAACATCCCTCGGAAAAAGTGGCAAGGGAGAAACAGAGAAAACAAGGGCCTTTAAAGCAGATTGAGACCGAAATTTGGAGATTTGGCTTTTTTTTGTTACAATCCTGAATATGAAAAGCCAAAAAGCCTTCTCATGCATGACCATAAAGGAACAGAACCTGGTACGAACGCTGGATACTCCCGAGAAAGTTCAAGCCTACCTCAACCGCTGCATCCCTTATAACTGGGAACACAGCGGAGAAAGCCTTCAATCATTTCGAAGTGTGGTGAAAAGCAAAACGGCGCATTGCCTTGAAGCCACTTTTTTTGCCGCTGCCATCTTGGAACATCATGGCTACGAACCATTGGTGCTGGATATGCACAGCATCGACTGTTTGGATCATTGTCTCTTTTTGTATCAAGATAAAAAAACGGGTCTCTTTGGAACGGTTGGTGTCTCGCGTGAAGACGAACTCTATGGAAAAAAAGCGAGCTTCAAAACAGTGAGAGATGTCGTGATGAGTTATTATGATGACTACATTGATGAAACAGCGTGTTTAGAATCTTATGTGGTCATCAACCTTGATACTATTCCCTATGCCAATTGGCGCTTTTCACATCGCAATGTCTGGAAAGTGGAAAACTATCTTGGCGAGCTGCCACACCGCTTTGTGCGCGTGAGTAAAAAAAGATATAAAAAAATCCTTGCTCAATACTTAAAACGCTCTAAAGAGAACACGACAACTTTGGAAGCAGCATAATTTTTTTGTGCATCTTGTTTTGTCATTCCCGCGGAGGCGGGAATCCACAATTTTCTGTCATTGCGAAGGAGCGTAGCGACTGTGGCAATCCCCTCGTTCAATTGTTAGAGGAGATCCTTCGTTACACTCAGGATGACAGCAAAGTGTTTGGATTGCTGGATCCCCGCGTTCGCGAGGATGACAAACTTAAATCTCTTACTTCGTGATGACAACGAGTTAACTTAGTTAACGGATTCGTAAACACCAAAAATAAAATTATGAAACCTTTTTTCCCCCGTATCGCAAAAAAAGATATCATCCTCCCTCCCGGTGTTGATCCAAAACACATGTGCATTGGGTGTGCTAAGTGTTGCCGTTATGTTTGCGTTGAAATTGATGCGCCCGATTGCAGAGAAGATTTTGAAGACTTGCGTTGGATGGTGGCACACGAAGGTCTTTCCATTCACGTGAATAAAAAAACGTGGGAGCTCATGATTCAAACTACCTGCACGCATCTTCAATCAAACGGATTATGTGGAGTCTATGAAACACGTCCGCAAGTCTGCCGCGATCACATTCCCGGAGAATGTGATACTGAGGTGGAAGTAGAAACTGATTACGGTGCCGATTATTTATTCACGAGCATGAAAGAAATTGAAATCTACCGCGACAAACATTTCCCTTTGAACATAAAAAAGAAGAAAAAAACTTCGAAAACAAAAAAGAAAAAGCTGAGAAAAAAAGTTTAAAAAAATACCCGTTTCCCCTTTTTTACCTGTACTTTTTCACCCTTCACATTTCATAAAAACCTTTATTTTTTAAATATTTATATAAAATTAAAAAAATATTTCTTTTCTCTCTTTCCTGCCGAATTTTTGGTATTCTTCTCTCATCTAAAAAACTTTAACGGGTGGGGGATAACATGAATTACTTCAAAAAAAATATTACACTTGCAGTATTCAGCGTGCTTTTTTTATCGGCATGCGGAGGATCTAGCGGTACCTCAAGCTCAACGGGAATCAGTAGCTTTACTGCGCTTCCCAACGCAACAAGCCCGGTAGTAGACTCCACAAGCGGATCGCTTTCACCCTTACCTTCGAAGTCCTTTTCCGCAAGCGTTGGAAAAGCTGCAACAACAGGCTTAAAGCTAAGCCAAATTGGAGCGGCGGCATTTGATACCAGCAGCTCACGATCAATGTGCGAAGTGGGAAACTTGCTGAAACAAACCATCAACGACGGTGGACAAGCTGATAAAATCGGCTGCTACATGAATAAAACCTTGGAAGCGAATGACTATGTCGTCGCTACTGTCTGCGATGGAACAGCTCGCATTGTTGGTCTCGATTTCCCATCTGGTGGTGACGGCGGGCCAGACCATATTAAATTTTCATGTACTGCAAGCGGCGGAGTTTTCACCAGTTACTCGCTGTGGGCATGTAGTGGCGGTACGCAAAACGAATATATTTCAAAAACCATCGGCAGCGATGGAAGCGTTTCTATCACAAGCATCGGTAACTTCAGCGATGGTGGCGGTAGTACCGGCTGGCATTCAGTCAGCGCAAGCGGAGAACTTTCCAGCAACAATGATGGAAGTTACGCTTCAAAAACCATTACTTCAAGCATGAGGTTTATTGGAGATAATAATTACACCGGCCAAATGACGCTTGAACAAGCTGCAAGCAGCTTCGTGTTAAGCGGATTTCAAACCGGAACATTTTCTGAAGGCTCATTCACCAATCGCATGTATTCAACAGGACAACTGATTGAAAACAACACCGCTACAGACTTTGACGATTACAACATTCAAAACCTAGCCTATGGCGATGGAGCCGCAAGCCTTATTTTAAGTGCAACATTCGGTGAAGATACTTTCAGCATGGAAGAAGTTCAGTCTTGGAATGGAGACACCACCGAAGCTGAAGCCTCAAATGATTACACCGTAGCTGCAGGAGCTGGAACCGTTCCAAGCGTAGAAGCTGTCAGCATCAGCTTCACCGGTGATGCTGCTTACGATTGCCTTGGCACTGAAGAAGCCTCGCTTACTATTCCCACAGCAATTGCAACCGAAGATGAGTCAAATGTTTGCGCACGCTTTGGACTTAACCACAGCTGGTTCGATTGTTACACCGAAACAGGAGATAACGGCGAGTAAGCAACCAAAAACATAAGATTCAAAAATCGGCTTTAGAGAAAAATCTAAAGCCGATTTTATTTTGCACTTGCGAAATGGATTCTAGTTCTGCATTGAACGGGGATGCATTGGATTGATACTGCCGAAGAGCTGAAAAAAATAAGCAAAGAGCTAAGCGCTGAAAAAATAATTGCGCTTGATACAGAATTTATTCGCGAGAGCACTTTTTTCCCCCACATCGCCTTGGTGCAAGTGGCGTCTGCAAGCAAAGCTTGGATTATTGATGTGGTGAAACTCACTAAAGATGAGCTTGCTCCTTTGTTTAAGGTTTTTCAGGATCAAAATATTCTCAAAGTGCTTCATGCAGCGCAAGCTGACCAAGAGTGCTTGTACAATAGCTTTGGTGTCATCGCCTCTCCCAGTTTTGATACTGCAGAGGCAGCTTCTCTTGTTGGACTTGGCAGCAACAAAAGCCTGCAATCGCTTTTGGAAGATGTGCTTCACGTAAAAATTCAAAAAGGACATGCCAGAAGCAACTGGCTTGAACGCCCACTTCCGCAAAGGCTTCAGGAATATGCACTTGCCGATGTGGATCATCTTGTAGCGCTTGCACAAAAACTTATCAGCAAACTTGAAAAATTAGATCGATATCAACAAGCTCTTGTCCTCTCGCAAAAATGGGAAAACTACGAACTTTTTATTTCTAATCCAACTAAAATTGCAGAACGTCTCGCCAAAAGTGGAAAAGTAGACCAGCGTGGCTTTGCACTCTTAACAGAATTGATTGCTTGGCGAGAAAATCAAGCCATCTCACACAACATTCCGCGTAAACGCGTTGCCGATGATGGCACGTTGCTAGATGTTGCCAGAACAAAACCAAAAACAATAAAACAACTTGGTTTGCTTCGAGGCTTGCAAAAACAATTTTTGCGAAAAGAAGGCGAAATCCTTTTAGGAATTATTGAAACAGCAGAGCACCTTGCAAAAGCAGACCTGCCAACGCTTCCAGAGCGAAAGCGAAATGCAGAAAAAAATTCACAACTTGCCGATATCATTTCTTGCGCAGTAAAATTGTTGGCAAAAAGACACCGCATTGCTTCACAGCATCTTATCAGCAAAGAAGCCATTGATGAATTATCGGGAATAAAAAATCCAAATTTAAAAATCTTGTTGAGCAAAAAAATTCTTTCCCCCGAAAATGCAAAACTCATCGGAGAAGATCTTCTTTCTCTTCTTTCTGGAAAAACAGTGTTGATGATTGATAAAGGAAAAGCGGTGTTGAAAAGGATTTGATTCTTGTTCTTTTCGCTTGTCATCCTCGCGTACGCGGGGATGTGGATTCACATTCGAAGTGCAACACTTGGTTCAAGAAGACCTCAGCAGGAGTTCGATAACCAAGACACTT
>PCXC01000007.1:0-544 GCA_002796345.1 Deltaproteobacteria bacterium CG11_big_fil_rev_8_21_14_0_20_42_23
TAGGAAGCCGACTTACTAATTCTCTTGGAAACATCTGCAATACTAAAATTAAATTCCCTCTGAAGTTGTTGAAAAGCTAAAGCGCGCTCGATAGCGGTCAGATCTGTTCTTTGCACGTTCTCGATGATGGCCATCTCGAGCATTTCCTTTGGAGTTGTCTCTTTTATGATGACGGGCACTTCTGTAAGACCTGCGAGTCTTGCGGCTCTCCATCTGCGTTCACCCGCAATTAGCTGATATCCAGCTGGTGTGTGGGCAACTACGAGGGGCTCAAGGATCCCATATTGAGTGATTGAATCAGACAACTCTCGAATATCATCTTCAGAAAGTTTATTTCTTGGTTGGAAAGGATTTGGCTCTAAATGATCTATGGGTAACAACTGGATTGAGGACATTTTAGACATGCTAAAAGGTATACCACAGGGAAACCTGCTGGTGCAGTATCAGTTTTCACGCGCTTACTTAGCGAAGACGTTGACAACAGTTTTGGAGTGGCGACGACCGAACTCAACTGCGCCATCAATGAGAGAAAACAAAGTGAAAT
>PCXC01000007.1:608-30357 GCA_002796345.1 Deltaproteobacteria bacterium CG11_big_fil_rev_8_21_14_0_20_42_23
GAAATGTGTTTCACAACCTCTTCGGAATTTTTACTTTTTGCAGCTTTTTCTTCAGCGCGAAGTAGACTTCAACTGGGCGGCCTTCAGCTTTCCAGGCATCTACAAAAAGTTCGCGGGCTTGTTTTTTGGTGAGCACTTTATCCATCAGGGCATAGTAGAGTTTATCGCCAAGGATATAGCCAATAGCATGGGTAATGGCGATGAAGAGATCAATGCGAACGCGAAACAGTTCTGTAAACTCTAGGGGCTGTCCTTTTTTTTCCATGTTTAAATATTCAACTACATAATGGGCGGCCTCGTGCTCTGTTGCCCTATTCATAGGCACTTCAGAGGAACGGAAATACTGCACAAGTTCACGAAATTCATGATCATGAAAACATTTTCGTTTGTGATTTATAATTTTTGAACCAAAAAAACCTAAGGCTTCGTGCAAAATGTTAGCATAAAAAGCATCCACCAAATCTCTGGGTTCTTCGTCACCAGAAAGAATATGCTTGATACAATGACTTGCTTCTTCAGCAGCGTGATTGAGAGATAAGTTAGAAAGATAAACAAAACGCGCTTTAGCAATATAATAACTTTCGCTGGAAAGAATTTGCTCTTTGATGGTTTCGATTTCGTCTTTGGTAAAGCGTTTTGTAGCGCGAAGTTTTTTCAGGAAACTCAAATCACCAGCAGTAAAAATTTCAACTGATTCCAAATCTTCTTCCGAAATGCTTAAGTTTAGAAACTTGCAAATCTGCTGAACCAAATCGATGAAGCTGTGTTTTGCATCTGCATAATCAATTTCACCCTCTTCGTGCTCCAGCCAGTTGATATAGGAACGCTGGCAAACCACAGGTGGCGTATGCATGCGGCAGAAACTGTTTTCATTAATTTGCACTACTTCAACTCTGTCGTACGCACCCTTCTCTGCAAGTTTCCAATAAATACTTTCGCTGTTTTGATAGAGAATCAAATCTGATTTTTCATTTTTCTTTTTGGCTTTTAAGATTTTTTTCACATCTTTTGGCAAATGCTGAGGTGCAATGTGCAAGTCTCCGATAAAGACAAACAGCTTGTCGTTGGGATGCTGATCCATAAGATCAACCAGCAATTTTGCTGTAGCTTCATCACGCTTTTGAACACTTGAACCATTTTTTGCGGCATCAATCGCCTTGATGGGAATGTTGTGATATTTACAAAAATCAAAAAGAGGCTTGAAGCTATCCCACAAATCAAAAACCCAATGTTCTTGGAGTTTTATTTTTTTCAAAAAGAGAGCTTCTGAAATTTTTCCTGCAAGGTATTGATCCAAAACCTTTTGATGTTTTGCATGCAAGAGCTCTAAACCAACGACAAATGATTTCGTTTCTTTTGAAACAAGTTTGAGAACACGAAGAAATGAACGCTGAGATTGATTGCACGTGTGATAATCGCCAACGTAGATAATATCTGCCTTTAAGACGGCTTCAATCATTTTTTCTGGCGTTACTGCTTTTTGATATTTCGAAACATTTCTTTTGTATGTTGCTTCATATCGATCAAATGCAGGTTCTTTGACCAAAATTGAATCTTCGATCTGCCTTTTATTTCGAAAAAATAATTTTTTTTGAAGTTGAAGTAACTCTTGTCGTGGCGAAAGGGTCAAAGTGAACTCCCATACATTTAGGGTGTATTGACAATTAGCTTTCTGTCATTCTGAGCAAAGCGAAGAATCTACTATATTTGCGAGGAGATCCTTCACTACGTTCAGGATGACAATTGTGAATAGAAAAGGTTGTTAGATCAATACCTAGTCTTTAATTGTCAACACGCCTTAGTAATTAAAAATTATGTTGAAAAACCCAATGTCAATCCTAGCAAGTAATTGTTCCGATCGCCGGGAAGAAAATTGAACTGATTCACACGTTCGTAGCCAGCTTGCAATGCCCAGTTTAAGCGATCAAACCATTCTTGATGATACTCCATTTGTAATCGGTATCTCTTTTCATGAACCAGATTTCCGTCTGTTCGTCTCTCGTATGCCGTACTCAATTTTGTCCACTGCTTAGGACTTACAAAATATCGATGTGTAAGGTAAACGCCGTTTCCATTCGTCCCAATTGAATGGCCAATGGATTGTCCACGATAATATAAGCCTGAAGGATAGCTTCCAGCATAAGCAATGGCATTCGTTCTTGCCCATTCAAGGCTGAGGTCCGATTTTTCACTCCCCGCAAAACGCGGTATAGCAACACCTGCTAGCTGCAAGATATCTCGTTTATTAATGAGAACAGGGTCACAGCAATCTTCCCAATATCCTTCCACGTAGGTTTCAAGCTCAAGCTTTGGAATACGCCAACGAAGTTCCGTAATAAATCCTCGGTTCACTTTCCCATTTCCAGATCCTGTCAGTTCATCTGAAAAATAATTCAGCGGAGACCAACTTCCTCTTCCCTCACCTCCAAATTGAATCACCTGCCCCAAACCAAACTCAAAACGCTTGTGGGGTTTGAAGGAAGTTTTTATTCCCTGAAGAATGGAATAGGGAAAAGTTCGATTGCTATCAAGAAAGGTGAGAAAAAAATCAGTTCTAGTTGGGCCAAGGTGTTTGAGAAAACCCGGCAGAAGAACGGGATGACTATTTGCAACTCTGAAAAGATAATAAGGTCTTGTGTTCCCAGAAAGAAGCATGGAGCCACTTTCACCTTGTCCCCATCGCACCGTGTCGGCACCAAGTTCGATCTCCAGTTTTTGTGCGTTAAATTTAAGGTAGGCACGTTTTACATAAGCATCTATTTTTTTTTCGGTGCCCAGAGATTCTGAAGAGAGCAAAAGTGTGGGTTCAAAATTAAAACTGACCCAAGAATATGGAGACCCCTTCACTCCCGCTGAAAGAGAACCATGATGACCTCGATCAGAAAAATCCCCTTCACGCTCAGCCAAAAGAGGATTGAGTCTTGCATTTGTAACCCAAGGAATACCTCGCGCGTAGGAATTGGTATAAAGATATTTTGAAGTCAAACTTACCTTGGGCTCACGCGAAAGCTCTAATTGCTTTTGCAAAAGTTCAGCATAAACTTTACTTTCTCCGCTAAACTCATAGCCCTGCAACGCTGCTAGAACAGCACCTGCTGAGACCTTCTTTATTCCACGAATCCAAGAAATCTGAGGATTAAGATCTGCCAATCGTTGAATCCAAATATATTCAAGGTTAGTGGGGTCAATATAATATTCGTTCCCCGCGGGTTTCTCTTCAGTTCCGGCCTTATATGAAGTAAGCCCCACAAGGGCAAGATTGAGTGAGCTCACAAGCGCCATCGCAACATTTCGAAAAGTGTGATCACCAACGGCATAAACTCGTGGTGCATAGAAACTGATGCTAAAAAAAGTGGTGATGATTAAAAAAAAGAGTTTTCGTTTCATAAAGAGAGGCGGGCATTTTCTTTTTGAGCTAGGGGAATATAGTCTGTTTTAGAAAGGCGGTAATACTCTTCCAAAATTTCTTCAATCAGTGGCGACCATCTGTGTTTACCGGCGTATGCTATAGAATTTTCTCGAAGCCGTGAGCGAATAGAGGAGTCAGAAATAATCCACTGAAGTTTTCGTGCTAACGCAACATGATCTCCATTTGGGAAAAGAAGCATGCCGCTCCCATAGGCTGCTTGAACAAGTTCAGAGGAACCTCCATCGTCACTGGTTATTACCGGCAGCCCTGAAGCCATAGCCTCCAGAATAGCATTGCCAAAGGTTTCCGTGTCTGATGGGTAAACGAAAATATCTGAAGAAGCATAAACTTTGTTTAAAATGTCACGGCTAATGTGGCCCAAAAAACGAGCGTTCGGAATATGACGTCTTAGATATGACTCCATCGCACCTTGCCCTGCAAAAACCCATACAATATTTTCATGTGTCTTTTTTAAAATTTTGGAAGCTCGCGCCAATTCTTTGAGGCGTTTCTCTTTTACCAAGCGTCCAGCATATAAAATAATGACGCTCTCTTTTTCCGCTCCCATTTTTTTTCTCCATTCTAAGGAACAATGTTCGGGAGAGAAAAGTTCGGGCTCCACACCTCGTGCCCACTGCTTCATGGGTGGACAAATGTTATGGTCATGTAATTCGCGGATGATATGCTGAGTTGGCACCAAAAGAAGATCAAACTTATTATAAAATTTTTGAAGCAAATGTTTTGCGAGTGGAACAAGAGGCAAAGCGTAAAGAGAAAACAGTTTCGTAAGGTGACTGTGATAAATGCCGATCAAGGGAATTTTTTTTGCGCTGGCATACATGGCGCCAACGTGCCCCGCTCTACACGGTGTTGAGACATGGATAACGGTTGGAGCAAATTCGTCGAGCCGTTTAAAAACAGGGCTTTTTCTACTGAGGCAAAGACGATAATCCCAGTATAAAGGCCAAGGAATACTTGAAAGCTTAAAACGCTCTCCGTATTCGTAGTTCCAGATTTCATCAAATTGAGTGCTTAAAACTAAAAAAGGAATTTTTCTCCGTTCAAGTTCATCCGTAATTTTTGTGAGGGTCTTCGTTGCTCCGTCATAAGCTTGGCGAAAGTTAAACGCGACAATAGCCACGCGAGGTTTTGGTTTTGAACTTGTCATAGGCGGCAGAAAATGTCACAACTTGCGCGCTTTGTCAAAAGCCATTGATTATAAGTATTTGCAGCCACTATGAACTTTCAAAAGAGTATAACAATTTGCGACATCACAACTTTTTGGTCTGAGAACGGCGGCGGCATACGTTCTTACTTAACGGCAAAGCAAGCTTTTTTTCTTCAGCATCCTTCTCTTAAACACATTTTAATTATTCCAGGAAAATCCAACGAAGTGATTGTGTTGAAGAATACGAAAATCTATATTTTAAAAGCTCCTTATTTTCCGTTTCAACAATCATATCGTATTTTGTTTCGCCCGTTTGCCATACGAGAAATCTTGCGCAAAGAACAGCCGAACATCATTGAAGTGGGAAGCCTTTACTTCATTCCTTGGATTTGTTTTTGGGCAAGTCGAAAACAAAAAGTAAACATTGTTACTTACTTTCACTCCCACATTGTAAATTCCTACATATCACCTTTCTTCCAACGTTTTGGCACTTCTCTTCATCGTTTTGCAAAGCAAGCAGCTTGGAAGTATTTATCCTCTCTTCATCAAAAGTTTGATCATGTGTTTGTTGCTACTTCATTTCTTGAACAAGAATTACAAGATCATCAGATCAAAAATACTTCTGTCGTGCCACTTGGAGTGGATCACGCTGTTTTTTTTCCAGCTGAAACAGAAAAAGAGCCAAGACATCATCTCTTGTTTGTTGGTCGTTTGAATAAAGAAAAAGGTGTTGATTTTCTGCTTCAAAGCTTAGACGACATTTTCGCTCACAATGATTGCACGCTTACTCTTTTAGGTGCTGGCCCAATGAGAAAAGAAGTTGAGGAGGCACAAAAGCAATTTCCGTCACTTGTTTATCTTTCATCAATAAAAAATAAAAGTGAACTTTTAAAACTCTATCAAAAAGCCGATATTTTTTTAGTTCCTGGAACTGCAGAAACGTTTGGTCTAGCAACCTTAGAAGCCATGGCCTGTAAAACTGCAGTTGTAGCTCCAACAGAAACCACGAGTGAGCTTTTTACTTTGGAGGGCGCTGGAGAAAGTTATCAAAAAAATTCAAGCCGTGACTTCGCTGAAAAAATACAAACTGTTTTGGCTGAAAAAGAGAAATATAAAACTGCAGCTCACAAAGCTTCGCAAAATTTTTCTTGGAATAAAACGTTTGAAAAAATCTTATTTATTTATCAAAACCTTGAGCAAGAAATATGAAAACAAACTGCCTCATTTCACTTCACGATGTCACACCTTGTTTTGCTAGCGAAGTAAAAACAATGGTAGATACGCTTCATCAACTCAACATTTCTCGTTTTTCACTTTTGGTCGTGCCTTTTTATCATCAGCAGTACAAACTTTCTGACTTTCCAGATTTTGTTACCTCCCTTCAAGAACTTGAAGCATCGGGCGCCGAAATTATTCTGCATGGCTTTCATCACCTTGAACTTACTCCAAATACAAAAGCGTTCCATCGCTTTGCCACCGGTGGTGAAGGTGAATTTGCTGAACTTGATCAAAAAGCTACAAAACATTTATTGCAAGAAGGCTTGGAAGAACTTCATCGCTGCAAGCTTTCACCAAAAGGATTTATTCCACCGGCTTGGCTTGACAACCCTCACCTTTTAAACGAACTTTCACAGCTTGATCTTCACTTTAGTGAAACGCATTTTTATCTCCACGAAACAAAAACGAAACAAAAAACATTTTCACCGGTTATGACTTACATTCACCGAAAGCCTATCAGACGTGAACTTGCCATACTCTACAACGCATTTCTAAAGCATACTTTTCCTTTCTTTTCCTTTCCCAGAATCGCACTTCATCCTCCTGATGTGAGAAATAAAAGAATATGGAATCAAATGAAATCTACACTTCGTTTTCTAAACCAAAAAGTTGATTTTATCAGCAACTCAGACTTGATACATTTTCATGACTAAACAAAAATGGAAAAAAATATTTCAAGTTTTTTTAGGAATTGCAGGTATAGGCGGTTCACTGTCTACCCTTGTCTTTTTCATGGTATCGAATACCTTTTCGTTTCCGCCACTTAAAATTACTCTTCTCATTTCTCTTCTTATTATTATTGAAATTTTAGCCAGAAGCCTACGTCTGAAAAAACTTCTTTCTTATAGCAAATTTTCACTTCCACTTTGGAAAAGTATCAAGATCAACCTTGTCGGCGACGTTTTTGCTTCAATCACCCCAGCGCGAGTTGGTGGAGAAATTTCAAGAGCAAGCTTTTTGCAAAAACACTGCAACGGCTTGAAAATGGCTTCATTTAAACTTGTTGCGGAAAACGCAAATGATTACATTTCACTATTTTTTCTAGTGGCTTTGTTTGGATCTTATCTTCTCTTCACTTCCACGGAAGCGTTGATGCAAAAAAATATTTTTGTTGCTCTGCTTGTTTTTGGTCTTATTATTTCTTCCCTCACTGGAGTTCTGTTTATTCTTGTTCGAAAAAAAATTCTTCCTCGGAATTTTTCACATTTTAGCTACAGACCCGAACTTCTTCTTTACACTTCCATCCACCACATTATTCGCATTGGAATGCTTCCTCTTCTTTTAAGTTTTTTTTCTTCATCACTTTTTGATGCAGCAACATTTGCCTGGTCATTCTTTTTTATTTATGCTTTCAACCTGCTTCCTTTGCCTAGCGGCGGCGGAACCATTGAACTGAGTTTCACTCACATTTTTGATAACGCGTTGGGAAATAATCTTGCAACTGCTCTTATTTGGTGGCGGATGTTTTCGCATTATAGTTACGTTATTCTAGGAAGCGCATTCCTTTTGGGTGACCTGTGGAAGAAAATAGGAAGTCATGAAAAAGAAACTTGATTACTTCTATAGGAAAATTGGAAAGTGGATTTTTAATCACCTTAAAACAGTGTTGCTTATTTCTTGTTTTTTATTTCTTACCTCCAGTTTTCTCACAACAAAAATTAAAATCAAAGCAGATCTCAAAGGCCTACTCTCTCAAGATGCTCCCAGCGTTGTAGGTCTTGAACAATTAGAAAAAATATATGGTGGAGTAAATTCTTTAATGATTGGTATTGAGACTCAAGATGAAAACACCGCAAAGTCCTTCATCGACCAACTTGCCGCCGAACTGCAAAAACAAAAAGATGTAAAATATGTAGAACACAAACGCCCTCTTGATTTTTTTCATAAGCACTATCCTCTTTACCTAGAAGCTGCTGATTTAATAAGCATTAGAGAGCGATTAGAAAAAAAATGGGAGGAAATGAAACAAGGTGCGCATCCTTTTTTTGACAGATTCTTTTTTACCCTAGAAGAAAATGACAGCCTACACTTTGATGACATCATTGAAAAATATAAGGGAGAACTTGGTGCAAGTAATAACTCTGAATACTTCCAAAATGGTGAAGGCTCTCTCTTTGCCCTTCTTGTTCGCCCCACTTTTTCAAGTACAGACTTCGAGCACTCCAAACGCTTTGTGCATGAAATAAAAGAAATTGTAAAAAATCTTCACCCGGAAACCCATGGCATTTCAGTATCGTATGGCGGTGAATATCAAACCATGATCGATCAAGATCAACACCTCAAAGCAGAAATCGCCACCATTTCTCTTCTTGTTCTTTTTGCACTTATTTTTTCCATTATCCTTTTCTACCGCAGAATAAGTGCCATTCCACTTATCACCCTTCCCTTACTCGCAAGCATCGCTTCAACGGGAGGAGTAGTTTATCTTCTTCTTGGTCACGTTAATCTCATCACAAGCTTTAGCGGACCAATACTTGTTGGGCTTGGAAGTGATTATGGCATTTATCTTTTAGCTCGCTATTTCGAAGAAAAAAAACAAGGCCGCACAGTAAAGCAATCTTTCTTTAATACTTTTTACCACACGAGCCGTTCCATCAAAACTTCTGCGCTCACAACACTAGCAGCGTTTGCGATGCTTTGTTTTTCATCGTTTAAAGGTTTTTTTGAATTTGGCCTTATTGGACTTACAGGGATTCTCTTCACACTTTTTTGGATGCATTTTTTGCTTCCAGCTTTGATTTTAATTTTCGAAAGAAATAAAATTTTCGCGTGGGAAGAACGATTCTCTCCTTGGTCGATCAACTTTCAGTTTAAAGAAAAAACTTCTCGCTTTGCACTTCTTCTTGTCAGTGTTTTTATTGTTTTGCTTATCATTTCTCTTTCGCAATTTCAGCACATTGCAAAACTAGAATATGATTTAAGCAAATTTGAAAACCAAGAACTTCCCTCGTATCAAACTGATAAAAAAATTGCACCACTGCTTGGAAACGAGCTTCGTCCTGCAGCGATCATTGTTTCTAAAGAGGATGAAAAAAAAATCATCGAACAAGCAAAGTTGAGTATAGCTATACCAACTCAGTTGCAGATGATTAAAAAGGTGATTGCTCTCACAAGTGTAATGCCATCACTGTCTCTTCCACAAAAAAATGAGATCCTCCACATTCAAAAACTCCTAAAAAAAATGGACCTCAAACTCAGCGGTGATGAAAAAACTTTTCAAGACGCATTTCTTCATTTTGACACCCAGAAAAATATTAAATACACAGACTTACCACCTTCATTGAAAGCAAATTTTCTCCCGGAAAAAAATGATAAAGGGCTCATCTACGCCTTTCCAACTCAGGCAAGAGACAGTGCTGAAAAAGTAGATGCATTTGCCTATCAGCTTGAAACACTCCTGGCGCAAACTCAATCACAAGGAGTTATTGCGAGCGATATCTTAATTATTCGAGACATCATGAAGATTATTAAACGTGAAGCTCCATACCTCTTATTTGCAATGTTCCTCACCACGTTTTGCTTTCTTTGCATCGAATTTAAGAACATTTTTACGGCCGTGCTTCTTTCAGCATTTTTAATAAGTTCATTTCTCTTACTTTTTCTTGGAATGCATCTTTTTCATTTTCGGTTCAATTTTTTCAACCTTGCTACTATTCCTATTATTTATGGAGCTGGTTGCGATAGTTTTATCCACTATTACCATCGACTCTTGGAAGAAAAAGGACGGATTATTTCCACACTCAACCACATTGCGCCTTCTGTTCTTTTTGCAAATTTCACCACCATGATTGGTTTTGGAGGACTTATTCTCAGCAACAACCAAGCCCTCGCTTCAATAGGGTGGATCACATTAATAGGCATGATTTCCGTGAGTCTCACTGCACTTCTCTTCTTCCCTGCGCACCAACACCTTTTGCGGCAGAGTAGAAGAAAAAGAACGATAAACAACTTTCGAAAAAATGCATGAATACCGTTATTTTTCATATATTTGTAGATTTCTAACGCGTCATTTCTTATCATTTTAGATACTTGACAAATTACATCGAGATCTGTAGTAGCCAGAAATCATTTATTAACCATTTCAGGACAAGATTGAGATAAGAGCATGAAATCATTCCACAAAGAACTTGAATTACAAACTGAACAAAACAATCTCCTCGACCTCGAGCCCAATCTTGCCTCACACGTTGAAGATTTTGATTATTTTTTTATCAAGGATTACACAGAAGAAAGTCGTCAATGGGTTAAAGAAAGTGGCATTTTAGATGGTTTTCTTACCATTCAAGTTCTGCATACTACTTGCGTGGTAAGCCTCAACGAACTTGATGAACCTTGCCTTTTAGGTGATATCAACAATCGCCTTCGCAGCTTTGCCTCTAAAGCTGAAAGCTATTTGCACAACGGCCCACTTCGCACCAAAAACCTCTGCGAAGAAGACAGCAAATGCGACCGCAACGCAGACGCCCACCTGAAAGCAACTTTACTCGGACAAGCATCACAAACCATCATCATCCGCGACGGAAAGCCAGTGTACGGCACTTGGCAAAGACTGTGTGTGATTGATTTGGATGGGCCAAGAAACCGAAGAATTTGCATTCAAGCTATTGGTGCTTAGGTTAAATCTTTTTCTATCCCCCCTTCAAAAATAAAAAAAAGCGAAGTGCTTATAACGCTAAGCATTCCGCTTTTTGCAATTACTCAAAATCAACTCAATTACTATTACTACGAATTAAGTGAAAAAACATTTGCACTGTTTTTCTGATCGTAGACAAGACTACTATTTTCTGGTTCCTCATAGTGAATCACATGCGTGCGAAGCAACTTCTTCACCTGCAGTTCTCCAACAGGTGCATATTCCTCAGTTGCACTTTTGAAAGCTTCTAGAATAAGTTGAATGTTGCGAATATCATATTGTTTACTTTCACAAGCCACAAAAATGCGATCATGTTTGGTTGCTATAGTTCCCTCTTCTGAAGTGAGTATTTCTTCAAAGAGCTTTTCTCCAGGACGTAAGCCCACCACTTGAATATCAATATCTTTGTACGGAACTAAACCTTGCAAGCGGATAAGATCTTCCGCCAATTTCATAATCACAACTGATTTTCCCATATCAAGCACCATCACTTCATTTCCACTTCCTACAGCCGACGATTGCAAGACTAAAGAAACAGCTTCAGGAATAGTCATAAAGTAACGCTTCATTTCATGATGCGTAACCGTGACAGGGCCACCTGCACGAATTTGTTCCATAAAAAGTGGAAGCACACTTCCACGGCTTCCTAAAACATTTCCAAAACGCACAGCAATAAATTTTGTTTTTGTATTTTTTTGTGAGCCAACGGCTTTGCAAACCTGTTCTGCTAAGCGTTTTGTGGCACCCATAACACTTGTGGGTCGCACTGCTTTATCCGTAGAAATCAGAATAAATTTATCCACTTCATACCGAGCCGCAGTAGTTGCTAAATTATAGGTTCCAAAGACATTTACTTTTACGGCTTCACGCGCATTATCTTCCATCATTGGAACATGTTTATAAGCAGCCGCATGGAAAACAACTTGAGGTGAAAATGTCTGAAAGACTTCTTCAAGGCGTTTCACATCTCGAACGTCACCAACGACAAAATGAAATCGATCAAAAAGATGAGGAAATTTTTGCTTAAATTTAAGCTGTAGACTATGCAGCTCAGTTTCATCAACATCGAAAAAAATAGCCTTTTCAAGATTTGCAGAACATACTTGAAGAGAAATTTCTGAACCAATAGAACCACCAGCTCCAGTAATTAAAACTCTTTTTCCCTCCAAAAAATTTCTAATGAGAAACCGATCTACATTTACCGACTGGCGACCAATGAGGTCTTCAATAGAAATATCTTCAAGGTCTTTTAAACGAAAATCTGGGATGTCATAATCATAAATACGTGGGACGGTTTTTACAATTTTTATATTTGGATTTCTCTTGATGGAGCCATAAATTTTTTTCAGCTGAGGAAAATGTAATGTTGGCATTGCAATCAAAACTGCTTCAATTTGTTCATCGGCAACAACTCTTTCGAAATCTTGAAGTGAAGACAACACTTTCACTCCGTGCAAAAAGGCTCCTATCTTTGAGGGATCATCATCCAGAAATCCTACCGGATAAAAGTGAGCATAATTGTGTCTCATCATATCTCGCAAAATCATTTCCCCTGTATGGCCAGCGCCTAAAATAATGGTGCGCACACCTTCGCCTTTATGTTTTTTCTTTAGGACTTCAAGATAGAGGCGTTTTGCTATTCGAACAGATGACATAAAGAAAAGCGAAACTACCCAATCAATCAGAAAAAAAGAAACAGGATATTCAAACTGAGTTAATTTTGTGCTCAAAAGTGAAAAGAGAACAACGAGCGAAAGTGAAGCTGCTGTAGCTGTAATGAAAAGATTATAAAAATCGTTGATACTAACATACCGCCAAGTAATTTTGTAAAGCCTGCGCGAAGCAAAAAATGTAAGTTTTACCAAAAGGATAAATGCTAAAATTTCGTAAAAATAGGCATTTGAAATATGAATAAAGTTTGAAGAAATAAAAAAAGTAGAACAGATTATAATTGCATCCATCAGAAGAAAAAAGCCTGTTCTTTTAATTTCCATTTTCAATGTTGAACTCCTTCACTTTGCAAAACCTGTAAACAGGTACAATTCACAAAAATTTCGTATTTCATTTATGACGCTCCACTTCCATTAAAAACGACCCAAATTGTTTTGAAAAGAATTTTACAGTCTAAGGCTAAGGATTGTTTTTTAACATACTGAACGTCCATACAGACACGATCTTCAAATGTTGTATTGCTTCGACCGCCAACTTGCCAAATGCCTGTAATACCTGGTCGCACTGAAGCATAGTAAAAAAAATCATCCCCATAGCGAACTTGCTCTTGAGGCAAAATTGGCCGTGGTCCAACAAAATTCATATCTCCCTTCAACACATTCCATAATTGAGGAACTTCATCCAAACTTGTTTTTCTCAAAACTTTACCTACTATTGTGGCTCGGGGATCATTTTTTAATTTAAAATTCCTATTCCATTCTTCTTCCATTTCGGGATGTTGACGCAGATACTCGTGAAGGACCTCTTCTGCATTGGGGACCATTGTTCGAAACTTGTAACACGTAAATAATTTTCCTTTATAACCAACCCTCTTCTGACGGAACAATACGCTCCCTCCATCGGATTTGATAGAGAGCGCAATTAGCAACAACAAGGGAGTAAGAAGTAATAACGATAAAGATACCACAGTAAAGGTAAAAATCCTCTTACAGAAGTTTGTAATATTAAAAAACACTTGTTGGCCTCTCAATGGAAAACGCTCGCCATTTTCAATATTGTTTACAAGTTTTCCCATTGTTTTTTCTTCCTTCCGAAACTATTTTTACGACAGGAACAACCAAATTCTACGAATCAAGAGGAATATCTCCCATACTCCTTGAGCACCATACCATTTATATAACTTGAGGAAAAGGATTTGGCGCGATGCTTTGCATTCTGACCCATTTTTTTTCGTAATTCATTATCGTTAAACATACTTTGTAAGGCTCGATAAAGAGCCTCGCTATCTTTTGGTGGAACAAGAATTCCTGTTTTCCCATCAACAATCGAATCAACGAGACCTACTACTCGCGTTCCAATAGCTGGCAAACCCATTGCTGCAGCTTCCAAAACAACAATTCCAAAACCCTCGCGATAACTTGGGAGACACAACACATCCGAGATAGCAAAAAATTTTTCTGGTTGTGGTGAATCACCTAGAATTCGAATTCGAGGATTTTTTTGAATACGCTCCATGAGTTCAAATGGAATTGGTTCTCGATTAATTTCAAACGGCCCAATCAATAACAAAAAAAAATCTTCTTGCTCACGAGTTAAGTTTTCAAAAGCTTCTATGAGCTCCTGAATTCCTTTTTCCAAATTAAGGCGACCTGTAAAATTAATAATGCTGGCATGATTAGGAATATGTAATTCACGTCTAATTTCTTCGCAACTTGATTGCCATTTAGCACAATCAAATCTGTCCAAATCCACACCAGCCAAAGAGCCTGGCCCAAGGACCTTAATATCCTTTTTGCTCGCAATTGCCTGTCGAACAAGATAGTCCCGCTGCGAAACGCTATCTGTATAACATCTAGTGTTCAGCTTCACAATGAACCAGTCACACCTTTTTGAAACCCAGCGCAAAAGGCCTCGTTTATACATCCAAGGTTGGCCTGTAAAAGTATGAAATCTTATAGGAACTCTAGTGAGAAAACCTGCAACAGCCGTGAGCAAACCTGCTTTTTGTGTAATCGAATGAACAACATCGAACTTCATTTTTCGAAAGTAGTGGCAAAGCTTCCATAAAGATTTGAGATCATTCCAAAGCGAGATAGATCGATGTATAGAAAGTGGATGAACTCGCACCCCTTTTTCTTGTGCCATTGTTTCTAATGCCGGTCCTGCACTTGAAACCAGATAGACCTCGTGCCCTTCCTCAACTGTCGCAAGAATTTGGCTGCGAAGATGATAAACAAAAACAAACGGAACAGTTGCAATTCGACAAAGTTTCATACTGTCTCATTTCTCAAATATTGTTTCACTAATTACTTGAGGAACAGAAATTTTTGGAGAATAATCCAACTCTTTTTTAAGCCTTGTATAAGGATACTTTGTTCTCCGTACCAAACCATTTATCTGTTCTTGAGTAAGTGGACTATGAGCAATCGTAGCCATTATACTTGCAAGGTTTCTTACAAAACGTTCTGGAAATCTCAATCGTGGAGCGGATACTTCAAGAGAAGAGGCAATGCCATTTATCATTTCTTCAAGTAAACAATCGTTAGAGATATTAAAAACTTTCCCTCGTGCTCGCGCATTGGTCCCACAAAGCTTAAGAACTTCTACAACATCATCAACATGAACATAAGTCGCAACTGCACCAGGACGTCCAATATAAAAAAACAAACCATTACGAATCATTTTCCCCAGTGAATGCAATGATGGATTGAATTTTCCAGCACCAAAAACTTTAGATGGTCTTACGATGGAATAACTAAGCAAATCACTCTTTGCAGCCTGAAGTACTAATTCATCTGATAGGGTTTTTGTAATCTCATATTCTCCAAAAGGTTGAGTTGGTGTATCCTCGGTGACTATACGCTCAGTATGAATATATTCCAGCGGATAACCATACGCGCCAACACTACTAAGCTGAACCCAATGAAGAGCTCGTTTTTTATTGTGAGCTTCTTTAAGTGCTGCCTGGAGAAGATGCTCTGTTCCCTCAACGTGTAAGGCTCTCATTGTAGCAATATTATAAAGTTCTCCAGCGCAGTGAAAGATAATGTCACCATTTTCCATAAATTTATCAAAAGGACAATCTTTCGAAGTCAAATCACCCTGTAATACTTGAACGCCAGCTGGAAACTTGTTTTCTGCATTGCGCGAAAGCACTTTTATATCGTGATGGCCTTCTTCAACAAGAGAGTTGATCAATCTTCGTCCGATAAAACCATTTCCTCCTGTGACCAATATTTTCACGAAACAGCCTCAGCACTCATGGTCTTGCAACTGTATTCTACATCATCATGCAGTCCTTTTTTGTCAATCGAAAGAAGGAGACCAAAAATCATTTGTCCTGGAAGAGTAGACATTGCCGAATAGTGTAGTGATGACAATAAAAGGAGAAAAATTGGAAGCCTATTCCACTTGTTGATACGAGAAAAAACCATCATCAGAAGGAGAAAAAGACCGAAAAAACCATTCGTGAGAACAAAAGTCAAAAGACCCCAATCACCACCATGACCACTAACACCCTTACCTCCCGGAATGGCACCGAAGAGAAGCGAATAAGTTGTAATTTTTCCAACAGCTATACCAACATGGGTCCAAAAAAGATGAGCCATAAAAAGTAAATATTTTAAGTTAACTTTCTCAAACAGCATACCACTAAAAATTATGAATTCTTTGTGGAACCACAAAAGCCATGGAATCAAAAAAATAAGTGGTGCAAACATTATCATTATGAAACGCCTTTTGTATTTTGCCAAAAGCAGCAACATAAGAACAACTGCACCGGTGCCCGATGCCAAAGATAAAACTGCTAGTGTTGCAAGCCAAAAATACCGTCCACGCACATTACAAAGTGCCATCAAAACAACAAGCAATGCTCCACCAACAGGAGCTATTCCGCCAAAAGAGAACGGCCTTTGATAGACCCCAAAGAGAGCAAGATTGGCCCCCCCATCATTTGTAGTATCAATAAAGTTAGGCAACATTGCTGTTGTCATAATCGTATTGACTAAAAATGCTTCTAGCAAAGTCATTACGCTCAAAAGGACAAGCGTCTTTACAAGAGTTTTAGAGCTGACAGGATTTGACTTAAAAATAAAATAAAAAATCAACCATCCCCAATAATATCGAAAATCAAGAATTGCTGCGGAGAGACTCCCTGTAAAAAAATGGAGATACATCAAAAACATAAAACCACAAAGAAAGAGGAAATCTGTTTTTGATATTTTTATTTTTTTACAAATAATAAAAAGATAGGCTAGAAACCCAGAAAAGGCTGTATAATAGTGGAACAATGACAACCATATTACTGTTACGATCAAAAAAAACCTCTTACTCTCACTGCTCTGGTATTTGCAGAAAAAATTATGCGAGCTCAATTTTTCGTCTATATAAATAGCGAGCTATAGCACTTGAAAATGGAAGAAAACAAAAAAACAAAAGCACCCATGACTGCCAATGATTGAACTTCGTCTGCAGCAATGTCCTGAAAGCTATACCACGATGACCATGAAAAAGTGCGAGAAACACTTTTGCTCTCATGTTTTTATTATTAAATTGGCAAATAGGTTTTGAATACTGTTGAGCAGAAAAAGTTTTTTCTGCAAGCTGCTTCTCCATCCAACGTTCTCTCTCTTCTGTAAAAGCTTCAAATCGCTGCCAGGTTTCGCTCTTTTCATGCACACGCCATTTCGCGAGAATATCCGGATGTAAAGCAAGTTTTGAAATAAGACTTAATCGCATTATAAGATCTAGATCTGCAATAGAACTAAAATCTGGGTCAAAAACCCTGGGCATTTTTTGAGCAATTGACTTTCGAAAAACAAGAGTGACCAAGATAAAATAATAATCAATCAAAAGTTTCTCAAACACCCAACCTGTTGGTGGTTGTTTATGAGCATAACGAGACTTTTCAGTTTTTTCATTGAAAAAGAGCGCATTGCTGCCAACAACCCCAACTTCTGGATCATCAAACAGAGGAAGTTGTTTTTCAAGTTTTCTGGGTAACCAAACATCATCAACATCCAGTATAGCAATAAACTCTCCACTAAGATGTTTCCAGGCATTAGCGCGTCCACCACCTAAATCGGTATGTACTGGGGCATAAAAATATTTGAATCGAGGATCTTTGTAGCTTTTAAATATTTCAGCACTTTTATCAGTTGATTGATTATCCCAAAAAATAATCTCCCAATTCTGATATGTTTGAGCCAACACACTTTCAACAGCTTCTCTTAGATAGGCTTCACCGTTGTAGCAATTCATGAGAATGCTCACGAGCGGTATTTGCTTCATAAATTCCCTTTCACCCACTTAATAGTTTTTTCTAAGCCTTGATCTAATGAAATTTTTGGTTTCCACTTTAAAAGTGTACGAGCCTTAGAAATATCTGCGTATAACTCCATATTTTCACCCGGCCTATAAGCAATCTCACCAAATCGTGGTTCACCCTTTCCAATTAACTGCTGCACCGTCTCAATAACTTGGCGAATGGAGACTGGCTTTCCACTGGAAATATTCATCACTTCACCTCTGGCAGATTGGCAATTGAAAGTGGCAAAAACCGCGTCAACAACATCTTGCACAAAGCAAAAATCACGCAACTGTTCACCTCTTGAAGTTGGAAAAGATTGGTTTTTCAAGCAAGCATTGATGATTTGAGGTAAAAATCGGTGCAAATCTTGGCCGGGGCCATAGGTGAGAAAAAGACGTAATGTAGTCCCAGGAAAACTTTCAGTACGATAAAGCATCTGTAAAAAATGCGCTGCCGCAGTTTTTCCTAAAGAATAAGGAGAAATTGGAGCTTCACGCTGAGTTTCCACTTGCGGCGCTGGCGCATTTCCACATTCATCACTACTTCCAATATTAATGAAAGCCTTTAAGGCATCGCGATTCAAGTTTTCTACTAAATTGAGCACTCCTTCGAAATGAACAGTAAATACATTTCGGCCACCATGAAAAAATAATGCATGATCAATATATCCACCGCAGTTTATTACATATTCAAAAGATTTATTTTGCAAGGCTGCCTTAAGCGAATGACTATCAGTAATATTTGCAACTACGTGTTGGACAGGTGAAGAAGCCTCTCCATGAGAAATGGATGACGAAATATCAAGACTCGTCACTTCCCATCCAAGTTGGAGCGCATGGTTTACAATGTGGTGACCGATAAAACCATTTCCACCAACAACCAACAATCGTGTTGAGTTTTTCATCATGAACTATTTAACTTTCTTATTTAACCCATTGGTAAGGTATGCTGGAATCATTTAAAGGACGCACTTCACTCTCCACTGGATCATGCGGAAGATCAGCGCAATTCACGATAAGTGCAGGCGTTGCGCTGATGCAGCTGAATCCGTACCAAAGACCACATGAAATCTCAAGCCGGAAATAAGCATCAGGTCGACCAAGTTCGATCACCTGCATTTGTCCACATGTCAATGAAGTTTCACGCTCGTCATAAATAACAACACGAATTCTTCCAATGGGAACTGCTAAATTTTGAGTTTGCGAACGATGTCGTTTCCAAGCTTTGATGTTTCCCGGAAAAATCTCTGAAAAATAACATTCGCCAAAACCTTTAAATCCCAATGCATCAGCTCGAAGCATATGAAGCACTGCTCCACGTTCATCATTGATCTGACGTAGCTCTGTAAGAGTTACCCCTTCGATGTGTGTCTGGCCCATATTCGTTTTCTTTCTACAGCTATTTGTTCATAATGATCAATTTGTTTAAGCGTGAGTTCGTACATATCAACTTTTTCACCGTAAAAAGCTTTGTACCAATCACTTACAAATTGGACCGTTTCCATATATTCAAGATTTGATTCCCATTTCAGATGAAAAAGTGCTTTGTCACAATTGAGTTTAAGCAGTCCCGCTTCATGAAACGGAATGTCGTCGGCAACCTGATAAGCTTCATGGGAATTCATAAATCCACATTGCTGATGCAATGCTTCTAACAATTCAACAACCGTTCGATTTTGCTCAGCACGAGGCCCAAAATTAAAGGCTTCGCCATGAAACTGAGACTGTATCTTCAAAGCCTGACCAAGAACCAGATATCCACTTAAGGGTTCTAAAACGTGTTGCCAAGGACGTGTAGCATTTGGACTGCGGATTTCAACGCTACGTTTTTCATTCCATGCACGCATGCAGTCAACGACAATACGATCCTTCGCCCAATCACCACCACCAATCACATTACCGGCACGACCAACCGCCAAACGAACTGGATGATCTTTTTGAAAAAACGAATGGAAATATGATTTGATAACTAACTCAGCAGCACCTTTAGAACCACTGTAAATATCTTTGCCTCCAAGTCCATCTGTTTCACGATACCCCCAACCCCACTCCACGTTGTTGTAACATTTATCACTGGTAATCAGTACAGCAACACAAGGATGTCCGAAATTGCGAAGGGCTTCCAAAATGTTCATTGTTCCAACAACGTTTGTACTCATAGTTTCTACTGGATCCGTATAGGATGTGGAAACAATAGCTTGCGCAGCGAGATGAAATACAAAATCTGGTTTCACTTCATAAACCACTTCACGTAAAGTATTTAAATCGCGAACATCTGCTTGTATATGAGTCATGCGATTGTTTAGATTAAGTTCTTCAATCATCGCTGGCTGCGTCGGCACATCTTTTGACAAACCGGTCACTTCAGCACCAAGCTTAAGCAACCAAGTACTAAGCCAAGAACCTTTGAAACCTGTATGTCCAGTGATGAGAACACGTTTACCCTGATAAACATTTGCAAACATCTGATTAACCTTTCAACCATGGAGCACAAGAACTCTCCCATGCTGTTTGAAGAGCCTCACGATCACGTACGGTATCCATGCATTGCCAATAACCTGAATGTTCATAAGCCATGAGCTGCCCATCTCTCACTAGATTTTCAAGGGGAGACTGCTCTAAAATTGTAGTGTCATTTTCCAGATAATCAAAAATGGCGGGCTCAAAAATAAAGAATCCACCATTGATCCATCCCTCGCCCGATTGTGGCTTTTCTTTAAAATTAAGAACTTTTCCATCACCAATATGCATACCACCAAAGCGAGCCGATGGCCGCACTGCGGTAACTGTTGCCAGCCTTCCATGTTCACGATGAAACGAAAGAAGCTTATTGAGATTCACATCTGAAAGACCATCTCCATAAGTGAGCATAAAGGTTCCATTTGTTTGCAAATGTGGCTTCAAGCGCAAAAGGCGCCCACCCGTCATTGTACGAGCTCCAGTATCAATGAGTGATACTTTCCAATCCTCCGCTGTCGGATTAGAATAATCAATTTGTCCATTTTTTAACTGCACTGTTAAATCGCTGAGACGAGCATGATAATTTAGAAAATAATCTTTAATTATCTCTCCTTTATATCCCAAAGCTAAAGTAAAATCATTGAATCCACATCGTTCATACATTTTCATGATATGCCAAAGTATCGGACGTCCTCCAATTTCAACCATTGGTTTAGGTTTAACCTGAGTTTCTTCAGAAAGACGCGTCCCAAGCCCACCACAAAGAATAACTGTTTTCATACATCAACTCCTTCAGTCGAGCTCGTAGAAGATAACAATTGTTTCCAACGAGGTAACTCGGCATCTAAAAAAAAGAATTCATTACGTTCATTTTTTCTACTTGTTACTTCATGTGATACAGTCAATGCATTGATGAGTTCACCTGATGTCTTCACAAAACTTACTCCAGCGTAACCTCGCAAGGGGCTTAAATTAAGACTGCCCTTTGCAAAACTGATGATAACGTGCAAACCCGCAAGGTAAGCATCAACCGAGGCAGATGTGCTGTTTGCCGCAATAGCAACACTGTATTGGTCTAAAATCTTGTCTAGCGCTTCAGTTGTTTCATCAATTTTCAGCTTGGGATAATCAGCAAGATTGATTACATAACCTGGATGTGATTTAAGAGTAAACCTATAATTTTCAGGAAGAAATTGCGCAACTTCTTCTAAAAGTTTTAGCAAATCATGCATTGCCTCTGGAAGCATATCACCCAGTATAAGAATTTTTATACTTGAAGAATTTGCAACAGTTTTTTGAGAAATACGTGAAAGATTGAGATAACGTAATGCTTCGACATCAACAACTTGTTCAATAGGACAATTTCCTTCAATAAAAGCTTTTTGAGCTGCATTGCCATTAACGGCTAAACGATTTGGTAATAATTTTGAACAACCTTGTTGAGACGATGAAAAACGTGGATCATCGAAGTAGTATAAATGCCAGAAAGGAACTGTGGCATGTTGAACAGCGATAATTTCACCATGATTGTAATGCCGCCATGCACGAAGCAAAGCTTGCTCCCAACCTTGATTCTCGTAGAGATAAAAACCAACTTTTTGAAAAGGCATTTCTTTAAAAGCTGCATCGAAAAGTGCTACCCATAAACAATTATTCATTGCAACTTGGCCACGAAGTGAACTGCACCAATCATGACGTATTATCGGCCAAAACCAGATTGTAGATTGATTTTTTTTTAAATGCCAAGAAACTCTATTAAGCCAGCACCAGTTTTTCAATATATTACAGACAACTTTCCATGACAGGTAAGTTTCAATAAACGAGTGATTAGCTTGATTATTTGGATTAGAGTTGAAGAGATCGAGCCAAGTAAGACCTTTTCTTACATTTGGTACTACAGGACTAAACAAAAAATGATGCATCCAATTTGTGTTCTTTCCATTATCAGAAAAAAAATGGCTTAACACACCCCATTGCCGAGAATAAAATTTTCCTTCTGCACAAGATTCAGGATCTAAGTGAATGAAATACGAGCAGAGAAAAAAAGTGTTTTCTCCTGCAAACCAATGCTGTCTTTGCAATCGCCGAAGAGGCCACTTTAGTACAAGAAAACGAGCAAGACTAATCAAACCCTGTATTGAATGTGGTAAACCTCGATAGATTTCTCGCAAAGACCATTTTTTTTTCAGCTCTTTGCTACGCTGCCAAACAAAATTGATATGAAGATTGTAACATAATTGCTGTATAGATTTGGCAAGGTCTCGATCAGGGCTATGAAAAACAAGTTCAGCAGGTTTTCTTTTAAGTAAAATTTCTTCCAAAGCTAATAAACGCAAACAATCATAAATACGTGGCGACTTAAAAGGGCTTTTTTCTGCCAGTGAAGTCATCCACCAAAAACTAAAACCATCGCCAACATCAAGATGATCTATGATTCGTTTTCCACCTATTTTTGTTTCACCCAGATCATGAATAAATGCCAGATAGTTAGATCGAAGACGCTTAGCATGTGTTTCTACATAGCATGGGACAGAAAAAATTTTATTTTTCTCAATATAACTTTGCCAATTCATCACCTCTCTGCTTGTTGAAGGAGGATCGTTTTTATAATCCCAAAGAAGAAGAGAAAAAGTCATTGTGGCGCAAATCCAATCACTTTTTGAATTTCGGGGGGAAGATCAAAGTGATAACGTTCTTCACTATCATCGTCGTCTTTTCTTTTTTGAAGTGATAAAGCAACAAAGCAAAGTTTCTCATAAGGTGTCACTGCTGTAGCAGACGGCGTTCCCCAGTAACCATAGGCATTCATTTGGAGAGGAGCAAATTTTCTCAGCTCTTCAAATATTTTTTTTGCATTCAGCACAACATAGGCTGCACACTCACCTTCTAAGATATTATCATAGTTAATGTACTGATAAGATTTCTTGAAATCACAACATCCTTCCTTGTCAGTAAGGCGAAAAGTAGCAACCATATGACCTCCAGAAAGAACATGTTTCCAGGCGGTCGTTAACATATCAGAAAATTGAATATTCCAATCGACACAACTAAGTGAAAAAACAACATCAAAAAGTTTGTTGTGAAGTGCTTCTTGGCTGACACTTAATACATCCCCACAAAGAATGCGAGCATTAGGGTTCACACTACTTGCTGCATGAGCCGCCTCTGCATTGATTTCCACTCCCGTATAGTTTTTTACTCCAAACTGTTCCAAAAGTGCCAAACCCAAACCACCACAACCACAGCCAATATCGAGAACACTAGCATCACTATCAAGCTTTAGCTGTTTGATGATAACACGCTCTGACTCATAAAATTGATCCCATGCAATACGGTGGCGTGAAAAATATTGAGCAAGCTGAGGAGTCTGATAAGCAATGTTATTTTTCATAACTGTAGCCTTTTTCTAAACTGAAAAGGAAAACCTTACTTGTACAAGTCCCAGTAGTCATCTGATTTCATGTGCTTTTCAACAAGCTCAACATCTTCAGGACTATCTACTGAAAATGATTTTATGTGTGGATAAGGCGCAATGTATTGCCGAAACGGCATATCAAGAATTCGGTTGCTATCACAGGATTCAAGTTTTTCGAGACGCGTTTCCGCATGATCGGTAAAGAGTTTGAGGTATTTCCAGCGAAATGCAAAAATTCCATAAATTCGTCGTGCCATAAGCTCTGGAGAAAAAGCTCCCTTATAATAAGGCACGGGTGAGCGAGAGGTGTAGAGAACTTCCCCCTCATCATTATGAATGATCTTAACCGTATCTGGATTGCGCCATATCTTTTCTTCAACTATATCCATTGCCAAAACAGTACAAGGAACCTGAGCATTATTTAAAAGAGGAGCAATGGTAGCACTTATCATATCCGGCCGCATCATGGGTTCATCGCCTTGAACATTAAGGATAATATCATCGTCAGAAATATCTTTTCCCAATAATGTAACTGCCTCAGCAATGCGATCAAGAGCTCGAGTATGGTGTGATCCAGTCATAACAACAGGGATATTTTTTTCCTTTGCGAAAGCTTCAATTTCATAATCGCAAGTGGCCAACACAAGTTGATCCCAACCCTCATACATTCTGGCACGAAGATAGACGTGTTCAAGCATAGGCTTGCCAAGGATTGAAACAAGAGGTTTTCCTGGGAATCGTGATGCTGCCATACGCGCTGGAATAATGCCTATTATTTTCATTTTTCACCTTCAGTGCTTGTGCGATAAAGGTTTGCTAACTCATCATCCTCTTGACCAAGGCGTGAACTATCACCTGAAGAAGAAACATCGACCCAATTTTGAGTCTCATCTGAAAGATAAAAAGAATTTAAAAGCTGAATAGTCGAAAATGTATCTTCATAAGTTACAGAAAACGTTTTATCTTTCTGATAAAAATCAACAATCTCTTCATATATTTTCACATGACCATTGCCGTATACATTTCCAGAAAAATCTTCCGAATTCTTAACACAGGCGGATGGATCTGGTGTGTAAATTTGAAGTTCATTGACAGCAATTCCACCAATTTGGGCCAAGCCATTTTCACACACTAAAGAGAGGCTGGCTTCATAATCAATTGGACGGGCAGCTGTGGTAATTTCAAGCGAACCAACGGCTCCATTTTTAAATTCAATGGCCGCAATGGCGGTATCTTCCACCTCAATATTTGCCCCCAAAGTTTTGTGGGTGCTGCAAACACGCTTAACCTCTCCGCCCATTTTCCTAAGAAGATCAATATGGTGAATACCTTGATTGGTTAAACATCCTCCATCCATAGCAAACGTTCCACGCCATGGCGCCAAATCATAATAGCGTTGTGGCCTACACCAACGAACACGCACCGCAACAGAACGCAATTTCCCAAGTTCTCCGTGAGCCAAACCTTCTAGAACACGCTTAACTGCTGAATTATGTCGATTTTGAAATACTGCAAAAACATGAACCCCAGCCGCTTTCGCTTTGGCATATACTTCTTTCACCTGTGACGGCTTCATGAAAGTTGGTTTTTCAACAATAATATTTTTTCGGTAACGTGAAATAATATCGAGAGCATGCTCATAGTGCATTCCCGATGGTGTAACTATTGCGACTGTATCTATTTGTGGGTTCTCGATAAGCATTTGGTGGTAATCGGTATAAGCCGTTGCGCCAAATTCTTTCTGATAGACCTGAGCTTTTTCAAGAACCAAATCACACACCGCAACCAATTCAACTCCTGCAGTTTGAATAATGGAACGACAGTGATGGCCGGAAATTCGCCCACATCCGATAATAGCTACTTTAAGTATATTATTATTTTTCATGATTTAATTCCTATCGCCTGTTGAATCAACTCAAGCACTTGATCCATGACCTTATATGGCCCAACGCTAAATCTACTATATTCGGCTAAACACGGATGATCAAAAGCTACGCGGTACAACACTTTATCTTTTAAAGCGGCATGAATCGCAAGCCCACGTTCCGCAAAAGCCACGTGCACAAAATTACCGCACGTTGGCAAAACTTTAAAATCCAATGCGCGTAAACTTTCAACAAAAAGGGTTTTTCCTTCGTTCATTCTTGCAACAGCCGCAAGCATCTCAGTTTTTTTATCGAGCATGCGCGACATGAATTCAACGGCAAGTGTACTAACTTCGTACATCGGGCGCATTTTGTGCAGTAGTGCAATTGTCTCCGGATGAGCTACGGCATAGCCAATTCGCAAACCCGCTACACCCCAAGCTTTGGCAAAAGTTCGTGCGACAATTAAGTTACGAGACTTCTCAACCCACGACACAGCAGAAGACTCATAAAAAGGATGATAAGCTTCATCAAGTAATAAAACCGTTCCAACAGCTTCGCACTCACTCAGAATTTCGCGTAAAATTTCTGGCGCTAAAACAGTTCCGGTCGGACTGTCTGGGTTAGGCAGACATAATAATTTAGGTTTTTGTTCGCGCAGTACTTTGAGAATTACCGCTGTATCTAAATACGGACCGGCATCAGTGCGTTCGTAGTTTATTTGGAAAACTTCCGCGCCAAACATTTGGCTGTAAACCGGATACATCGCAAAAGTAGGTGTGGTATGGATCACTGGGTCGCCATTTTCCACAAAGGCTTCGAAGCTCAAACGAATCGCGCCGTCACTTCCAGGAGTGAGCAACAAACATTCAGGACTGACTTCAAGCCAAGCTGCGAGCTTGCGGTAAAGCTCACAGGCTTCTGGGTAAATTGCCAAGGTGAGCGGAGAAATCTCTTGCAGCACTTCATGCGCTAATGCGTTAAGCTCTGGATCTAAATTTTCATTTTTATCAAGCCATATGCGATTCAAGTTTCTTGGAACCGACTGCAATGCGCTTGGCCGCTTCAATGCTGGATTTAAGAGAGATTTTCTAGGGCGTATACTCATGGGGAAGATCCTTTATATGCCACAAAATATTTTCATGATCTCTGAAGAAAAATACGGGTCCGGCTGGAGTTTCACGCACTGATTCTACCACAAGACCTAACTTATCAATAAACTCATGCGCATTCTTTCGTTTAACGCAAGGATTGCAAAAACCACTTTGGATCGCAGCTTCGCTATTTTTTTTCTTTTTGACTTCGATGTGAATCCCATCTGGAGAAGTAAACATTGAAGTTCCGGTCTGCGAAATAACTTCAGTTGCACCACCTTCAAAGAGGCAGGTCAAAAAAGTGCAGTACTTCAAGATATCATCAACATGAACTTCAACATGGTCAAACTGCGTTCTCATGAATTCCAAACTCCTTGGAAATATTCACGAACAACAGCCTGAAACTGTTCATTCATTTTCATTTGCTGTTTGATCAATTTTCCTGGTTTTTCAGCCAAAATACAAACCAAATCATTACCAAGATTTTTTTTATCTTTTGAAAGCGCTTGAAAATAATCATTCAAATTAATTCCCCGATAGTTATATGCTGGCATGTTTACTTTAAGTAATTGATGTAGCCTATCAAAGGTATCGCGAGTCATTACACCATAATTGCTTGAAATGTAATTCGCTAAATCCATACCAATGGTAACTGCTTGACCATGACGAATTTCATAATTTGAAACTGTTTCGAGAGCGTGTCCAAAAGTGTGTCCATAATTAAATTTGTTCCGCTCATCTTTGTCATACTCATCAATCTCCGCTACGCTTTTTTTGATGGAAAGACTTTCCTGAATGTAAGCCCGTAAAGTAGATCTGTTTGCAAGTATCTCATGATAATTTTCAATCAATTTTTCCATGAAACAACTTCCGGCATAGAGATAAAAATGCATCATTTCACCTATGCCAGATTGAATGTCTTTCTTTTCAAGAGTTTTAAGAAAGTTTACATCAATAAAAATATTCGAAGGTGGATAAAAATTCCCAATTAAATTTTTACATTTGCCCAGATTAATCGATGTCTTACTTCCAACACAACTATCTGCCTGCGCTAAAAGTGTTGTTGGAATAAATTGCCATTCAATCCCTCGATAAATAAGTGATGCAGCAAATGCAGTTATATCTTGAACAATACCACCGCCAATTGCCACAAGAGGGTTATTTTTTCTGATTTGTTTCTCTACTAAGCATTCTATAAGTTCTTTCACTTTATCGATGGATTTATTTTCTTCAGTTGGTTCAATCAGGATAATGCGCTTCTGCGGAATTTTTATAAATAACTCTGCATATAATTTACAGACATGTGAATCGATGACGAAAAAGGCATCTTTTTCACAAGCTTTATCAATATCAGAAACAACACTCTCGCGAAAAAAAACTGAATAGAGGCGCGTTGCAGATTGAACTGAAATAAAATCAGACACTAACATATCCTCCATCGATCAATAAATCTTGCCCTGTAATATAGGTGTTCAAATCACTCGACAAAAAAAGAACCGCTTTTGAAATCTCTTCGGGATTTGCAAAACGACCTAGGGGAACTACATTTGCAAGTTGCTCCATTTCTTCTTTGCTCAGAATATTTTTTGTAAGTTCTGTAAGCACAAAACCAGGTGATACTGTATTCACCAGCACATTATATGGAGCGAGATCTAATGCACTGGCAACCGTAAGACCACGTAGACCAAATTTAGAAACACTATAAAGTGACCTCCTTGCCCTACTCACAGTACCAAAAATGGACGAAATATTAACAATACGTCCATATCTTTTTTCTTTCATACTCTGACTTACTCGACGTGTGATTAAAAGTGGAGCTTGCAGATTTACCGAAAAGATATCGTTCCAGTCTTTGTTGCTAAACTCATCAATGGAATCTATTTTATTCATTCCCGCATTGTTAATGCAGACATCGATAGTATGATGATTGCAAAGGGTATCAATTAAATTTTCAACGACAGTGGCATTTCTAAAATCAGCAGCAAAATAGCAGCGGCGTAAGTTTTTTTGTTCAGCTTCCTTATTGAGTTGCAACACCTTATCTTCATTAGATCCTATTAAAAGAAGAGAAGCTCCACAACTTTCCATATCTTTGGCAATTTGCTCACCAATACCTTTTGTAGCTCCAGTTATCAGAATTGTCTTGCCGGAAAAATCAATTTTCATAGGTTCATCCATTTTGTAACACGCGTAACAAATTGCAAACCGCCTCATTCTCCATTTCGGCTCTGCATTCCTCTGTATAGGAACCAACATGTGGAGTCAGAATAACTTGAGGCAAATCTTGTAGAATCCCTTTATAAGGTTCTTGCCCAAAAGTATCCAACCATGCTCCAGCAATTTTTCCACTCTTAATTCCTTGTGCCAAAGCGCATTCTGAAATGATGCCGCCACGAGCAACATTGAGAAGGAAAATACTTTGCTTCATTTGGGAAATTTCTTTTTCCCCAAGAAGGCAAGCTTCTCCACTATTGTGAAATGTAACGATGTCAGCAAGAGGCAAAGCATCTTCCAGCGACATCACACATTCGTCTTTTAATGAAGCTGCTTCAATATTTGGATCAACGATAAGAAGTTTAACAGCAAATGGACGAAGAAGTTCAGCAACACGCCGTCCAATACGACCATACCCCACAATGAGTACTGTCTTTCCTTTCAACTGAGTGCCAATTTGCTTTTCCCATTTTCCCTCGTGCAACGAAGCATTCATTTGTGGGATCATGCGCAACATGCCAAGAAGTCCACCAAGGGTGAGCTCTGCAACTGCCTCTGTAGGGCCATTTGGTGTTGAGCAGACTTTAATTCCCAACTCTTCACACGATTCAAGATCCACATTTGAAAGACCAGAACCTACACGCGATATCACTTTTAATTTTGCGCTTTTTAGAACATCACGGTCAAAGGGCTCTAAGCCTGCAATGATCCCACAAACATCATCTTTCAATAATTCTTTAAGCTCTAACTTTGTCAATCTACGCTTATAGGGATTGTCAATGATGTTGTAGCCTGCGTCAGAAAGTTTTTGCAGCGGAGATTGATCAAGCTCTGCAAATGATGAAGGACCAATAAGTATACTAGACATAATTACAACTCTTTCGTTTTCAGTTTACATTGAAACCAGTGGGCCAAAACATGATTCATGATAAGATGTGCATCTTCAACAGGACCATATTCCCCTTTAGTTGTTGCTACGTGAACACCTACATCACAAAGAGTTTTTAATTTCCCACCATCAAAACCAAGGAACCCAATAACTCTACCTCCTTGAGCTTTCACCCACTCAGCCGCTTGAACAACATTTGGAGAATTACCACCAGCAGAAATAACCAAGAGTTTGTCTCCAGGTGTATAATGAATTTTCAGTTGACCCACAAAAAGATTTTCATAACCAACATCATTTGCAATGGCTGTCATCACAGAACAATTGTCTGTCAAAGCAAAAATTTTGA